>JALQTL010000207.1 GCA_023260935.1 Paracoccaceae bacterium | reverse complement strand
AAGGTATCGACAATGGGGCAACGGCCCTTGCCAACATGGGTGTTATACCAGTTCCACGCTTCGGGGTTGATCGGTTCGCCCACCGAGCCAAGCAGTTTCAGCGACGACAGATCGTGCTTTTCCACCCATTCCGCGCCCAGGCCCATAAGGCTGCGGATGGCGGTCGGGGCGGTGTAGAACTGGTTGACCTTGTGCTTGGCGCAGACTTCCCAGAAGCGGCCTGCATCCGGATAGGTCGGCACGCCTTCGAACATGATCGTGGTCGCGCCATTTGCCAGCGGGCCATAAACGATATAGCTGTGCCCCGTCACCCAGCCCACATCGGCCGTACACCAGAAGACATCGCCATCGTGATAGTCAAAGGTGTATTGATGGGTCATGGCCGCATAGACCAGGTAGCCGCCCGAGGTATGCACCACCCCCTTCGGCCGTCCGGTCGAGCCCGAGGTGTAAAGGATGAACAGCGGGTCTTCGGCCCCCACCTCGACATAGGGGCAGTAGGGCTTTGCCGCCGCCATCTCGGCTTTCAGATCGATGTCGCGGCCGTCAATCCAGCTGGTCTGGTCGCCCGTATGCTTCACGACAAGGCACTTCACCTTGTCCGAACAATCGAACAGCGCCTTGTCGGCGTTGGATTTCAGCGGGGTCTTCTTGCCGCCACGCGGGGCGTAGTCGGCGGTGATGATGACTTTCGCCTCGGAGTCGTTGATCCGGTTTGCCAGCGCGTCGGGCGAGAAACCGGCGAAGACGACCGAATGGATCGCGCCGATCCGGGCGCAGGCCAGCATGGCATAGGCCGCTTCGGGGATCATCGGCAGATACAGCACGACCCGGTCACCCTTGGTCACACCATGGGCCTTCAGCACATTTGCCATGCGGCTGGTGTTTTCCAGAAGCTGGGCATAGGTGATGTGCTGCGCCGGGGTATTCGGATCATCGGGCTCCCAGATGATCGCGGTCTGATTGGCGCGCGTCAGCATGTGGCGATCGATGCAATTGGCGCTGACGTTCAGCGTGCCATCCTCGAACCACTTGATACCGACCTTGCCCAGTTCGAAGGTGGTATCCTTGACCTTGGTGAAGGGCTTGATCCAGTCGATCCGCTGGCCGTGTTCGGCCCAGAATGCCGTTGGGTCAGACACGGAAGCGGCATACATCGCCTCATAGTCCGCAGGCTTGATATGCGCTTTTTCAACGAAATCCGCCGGTGCGCTGTAAACACCCGCTGCTCCACCCTGATCCGACATTCGGTTCCTCCCTCGAAGCGGACAGGCCAACGTCCGCAAAACACCCCCGCGTCTGGCCAGATGCGGCACGCAGGGCTTCAACCGAAGACAGTGTAACCTTTCGTCAATTTTATTGTAACCCCCTTTGGAATATGGATTTTTTTGTAAATTTCTTCACTTGAAGGAGTTAACTTTGAAAAGTTCTGAAAAGTGGCCGGAAAATGGCGTGAATTTTCAATGCCTTGCGGATCACGAAATGGTGAGCATCATGGCGCGGGGCCGGGATCGCCTCTCCCTTCGAATGGACGGGCGCGATTTGCCGCAATGACGTTGGGTCACGACACGCGGTTAGGGCTTTTATGGAAACAATCCGGACAAAACCGACGACGAATCACGGTTGCGCTAACGCTTGTCCTCGGCCATCTGCACTTCGGATAGCGAGTCGACAAACCGCAAAAGCGGCTCTTTTGCGCCCTGCGCGATCAGGGCCCGGCGCACCTCGTCCGAGGTGCCGACAAGATAGAGCACCCCCCCCTTGCGGCTGACCTTGTGAGCCAGAAGCTCGAACGATCGGGCGCCCGATGAATCGATAAAAGGCACCAGCGAGAAATCGATGACAAAGGCACGGGGGTAATCGGCAATCCGGTCCAGCACCGATCCCAGCCGCGCCGCGGCCCCGAAGAAGAACGGGCCGTGCAGACGGTAGGAAACCCAGCCCGCCTCTGATGCCGTGCCGATCTGAATTCCATCGTCGCCCGGTTCAACCCGGGCCGCATCAGACATGCGCCGGATGAAGACAAGGCCGCCAAGGGCAAAGCCAACGACAATGCCTTCGGTCAGGTCGCGGAAGACCACCAGCAGGAAGGTGATGACCACCACCATCGCATCGCCCCGGGAACTGCGCAGAAGGTTCCAGAATTCTTCCTTTTCCGCCATGTTCCATGCCACCACGGCCAGCACGCCCCCCAGCGCGGCCAAGGGGATGAAACTGGCCAGCGGCGCGGCCACGACCATGAACATCAACACGAAAAGCGCGTGCAGCATGCCTGACACCGGCCCGCAGCTTCCGGCCCTGACATTCGTTGCGGTGCGCGCGATGGTACCCGTCACGCAGAACCCGCCCACCAGCGCCGACCCGATATTCGCCACACCCTGCGCCACCAGTTCGGCATTACTGCGGTGTCGCCGTCCCGCCATGCCATCGGCCACCACGGCCGACAACAACGACTCGATCGCCCCCAGCAGCGTGAAACTGACCGCATAAGGCAGCGCCGCCAGAACCGCCTGCCCCGACAGATCCGGCAGGGACGGGATCGGCAGGCTTCGGGGCAGTTCGCCAAAGCGCGTGCCGATGGTATCAACGGGCAGCGAAAAGACCGCCGCCACCACCGATGCCACCGCAACGGCAATCAGCATGTTGGGCAGGCCGGGACGAAACCGCTTGATGCCCACGACCAGAACCACGGTCAGGGCGGCGACCAGAAAGGCCCACCACGAAGCGGTTTCCCGCGCCGCCCACAGGGCACCCAGCTTGTGCAGGAATTCCCCCGGCTCCGGTCCGGTCAGGTGCAGCCCGAAAAGCTCTTTCACCTGGCTTGTGAAGATGATCACCGCAATGCCTGCGGTAAAGCCCACGGTCACCGGATAGGGGATGAACTTGATATAGGTGCCAAGGCGCAGCACCCCCAGGGCAATCATCAGAAAGCCCGACAGGAAGGTGGCAAGGATCAGCCCCTCGATCCCGATGGTCATCACGCAGGCTGACACCAGCACGATGAAGGCCCCGGCGGGACCACCGATCTGATAGCGGCTTCCCCCAAGGGCCGATACGAGGAAGCCGCCAACGATGGCGGTATAAAGCCCCCGCTCCGGCCCGACGCCGCTGGCAATGGCAATGGCCATGGAAAGGGGCAGCGCCACGATCGCCACGGTCAGCCCGGCCATGACGTCGGCGCGGAATTCGCGACGCGTGTATCCTTCACGCAAGGTGGTGACCAGCTTGGGAAGAAACTCGGGGCCGGAACTGCTTGTGTCTGTCATTTCGGGAAGGTAGCCATGTTTTGGCGGCACCTTCTGCCCTTGTGCCGGCATCTGTCAACAGGCTTGGGGGGGGGAAGATGTCGAAGCCATCCGATCCGGTGGCCCGCGCCGATGATGCGGCCCGGGCGCTTGCGCGGCATCTGATGGCCCTGCCCCATGCCGCGCTGGCTTTTGTCGATCCGCAGACAGCAACCCCCGGGATCAGCCGGATTGCCTTTGGCCTGGCCGCCGACGGTACGCCTTTGACGCTGATCTCTGCCCTTGCTCCTCATTTCGCGGCCCTGTCACAGACGCCCGACTGCGCCCTGCTGCTGGGAGAGCCGGGCCCGAAGGGCGACCCGCTGACCCACCCACGCCTGATGCTGCGCGCAACGGCAGAGTTCGTGCCCGCTGCCACCCCGGACCGCGAGGCGCTGCGCGAAACCTGGCTGGCACAGCACCCGAAATCGCGGCTTTATGTGGATTTTGCCGATTTTGCCTTTGTCAGGTTGCGACCGCGCGCGGCACTTCTGAATGCGGGTTTCGGCAAGGCGTTTCATCTGGAAGCGGCCGATCTTCTGCCCGGCGCCAAGGCTTGCGAAACATGAAAAAGGGCGGTCAAAGACCGCCCTTTCCATCCTGCCCCCATCGCCCGGATCAGGTGGGGTTGTCGCAGCGAATGGTGGCCATCACGCGCCCCCGCACCGGAACGGGCCACCTCACCTGCACCTGATTGCGCTCTGCACCCTGTTCGTTCACCACATAGGGCATGGCGAACTGCGGCTGCCCGCTGGCGCTAAGCAACTCACCTTCGGCCACCAATGCCACAGTATTACGGGCCCGTGAGGCGAAGGGCATGAACGGCCCGGCCTCGATCGTCCATGTATCTGCGACACTGACCTGCGAATGAAGGATGGTCAGCGGGCTCATCGTGGTCTGTGAAATGCCGTTGAAGGCATTGGCCGCAAAGGTCACGTTGCGAAAGCGGCCATAGTCCAGCGTGCCATGGGTGGTATCCACCGCCTCAACCCGGTCGATGGTGCTGTTGATCACCCGGAAGGTGTTGTCGGAAAAGCTGGCCCCGAACAGGAAATGCCCCGACCCTTTGGGTGCCAGCACCAGCCAGCGGAACCACGGCGCCACATCACTGGCGAAGAAGTGGTTCCCCACCACCGACATGCTGCTGAAACTGAACCCGGTGGTGAAATCAGGGGTCGCGTCATGTTCGTTCGACCATTCGATCCAGCAGTTGTCGATGTAATTGCCCGAAATGGTCAGCCTTGGGTTCAGTTGGGTGACAACGATCCCCGCCCGGCGCAGACCGGCAGTGGCCCCGTCGCCCTGGAAGAAGTGATTGCCAAGGATCAGGTGGCCGCCGCCGTTCAGCACAATGAAATGCGCGAAACGCACCACGCGGTTGTCACGGATCTTGGCGTCATTGGCATTGACGTTCAGCGCAATGGTCGTGCGGTCCTGCGCCAACATGGGTTGTTCGTTGGACCAGAACTGGCAGCTATCCACGATCAACCCCTGACAGCCCGATCCAATGGAACTGATCCCCCGGTCCTTGGGGCGGTTGAAAACGCAATCGCCCACCCGCAAGGTCAGGCCGATCCGGGGCAGCATGATGCCGCTGCAAATGCCGTTGCACTGAAGATCAAGCCGGTCCAGCTCGAACCGGCTCAGATCCTCG
>JALQTL010000151.1 GCA_023260935.1 Paracoccaceae bacterium | reverse complement strand
GTGCCAAAGGTCTGGCCAAGCCCGTATCCGGTGGGCGAATGGCAGACACGGGCGCAGGTGTCGGTATTGTTGTTGCCAAAGACCGCCCGGGCCAGTTTCTGCACCAGATAGGTTTCCTCATTAGTGCAGCGGCTGGAGGTGATGACGCCAATGGATTTCCTGCCGTATTTCTGCTGCAACCCCCGCAGGCGGCTGGCGGCAAAGCCAAGGGCCTCGTCCCACGATACCTCGCGCCAGGGCTGGTCGATGCTGTCCCGGATCATCGGGTTCAGGATGCGGTCCTTGTGGGTGGCATAGCCATAGGCAAACCGCCCCTTCACGCAGGAATGGCCGCGGTTGGCCTTGCCGTTCTTGTAGGGCACCATCCGCACCAGCTCGTCGCCATTCAGCTCGGCCTTGAACGAACAACCCACCCCGCAATAGGCGCAGGTGGTGATGACAGACCGTTCCGGCGTGCCCAGTTCGATGACGGATTTCTCCTGCAAGGTGCCGGTCGGGCAGGCCTGCACGCAGGCCCCGCAGGAAACGCAATCAGAGGAAAGGAAATCATCCCCCGCCATGCCGGCCTTCACCCGGCTGTCGAAGCCGCGCCCTTCGATGGTCAGCGCGAAGGTGCCCTGCACCTCCTCGCAAGCCCGCACGCAGCGCGAACAGACGATGCACTTGGCCGGGTCATAGGTGAAATAGGGGTTCGAGGTGTCTTTCGGGATGTATTCGGGGTTCGGCCCGACCGCGGCGCGTTGTGCAAAATGGTTGCGGCCCGGTTCATAGCGCACGTCGCGCAGCCCCACCACGCCGGCCATGTCCTGCAATTCGCAGTCGCCATTGGCCGCACAGGTCAGGCAATCCAGCGGGTGATCGCTGATGTAAAGCTCCATCACGCCTTTGCGAATCTTCTTCACCTTGGAAGACTGGGTATGGACCACCATGCCCGGTGCTACCGGCGTGGTGCAGGATGCGGGCGTGCCCCGCCGCCCTTCGATTTCCACCACGCACAGCCGGCAAGACCCGAATGCTTCCAGACTGTCGGTCGCACAAAGCTTCGGCACCGCAATCCCGGCCTCGGCCGCGGCGCGCATGACGGATGTGCCTTCCGGCACGGTAACGGCAAAACCGTCGATGGTCAGCGTCACCGGGGCGCCGGTGCGGGCCGGGGTGCCCATGTCGCGGTCGTCCATCGGGGGAATGATGAAATCCTTCATTGGGCCGCCCTCTGCTTCATCTTGGCAAAAATACTCTGGGGGTGTGGGGGCAAGGCCCCCACGAAGGTTGCGTTCGCGCGTGCCGCCAAGGCTCTGGGGCCCGTCATTGCGCCCCTCATTGCGCCCGTCATTGCGCACCTCATTCGGCGGCCTCCTTGTGGCGGGCGAAATCGTCGGGGAAATGCGTCAGGGCCGACATCACCGGAAAGGGTGTGAACCCGCCAAGCGCGCAAAGAGATCCGTCCTTCATCGTTTCGCACAGGTCGGTCAGTACCGGTATGGCCGCGGCATCGCCGCGACCGATCCGGTCGATCGTCTCCACGCCGCGCACCGCGCCGATCCGGCAGGGCGTGCATTTTCCACAGGATTCGACCGCGCAGAATTCCATCGCAAAGCGCGCCATGCCCAGCATGTCTGTCATGTCATCGAAAACCACGATGCCGGCGTGGCCGATCAGCCCGCCTTGCCCGTCGAATTCCTCATACCCGAAGGGCGTGTCGAACTTCGAGACCGGCATATAGGCGCCCAGTGGCCCGCCCACCTGAACCGCCTTGACCGGCCGGCCCGTTGCCGTACCTCCGGCGATGTCGTTCACCAACTCGCCCAGCGGAATGCCAAAGGCGGTTTCGAAAAGCCCGCCGCGCTTCACATTGCCCGCAATCTGGATCGGCATCGTGCCCTTCGACCGGCCCAGCCCAAAGCCGGCATAATGCGCGGCGCCTCTTTCGAAGATCACCGGAATGGTCGCCAGCGACAGCACGTTGTTCACCACCGTCGGCTTGCCGAACAGTCCTTCCAGTGCCGGCAGCGGGGGCTTTGCCCGAACGATCCCGCGCTTGCCTTCAAGACTGTTGAGAAGCGAGGTTTCCTCGCCGCAGACATAGGCCCCGGCGCCGACCCGCACTTCCAGATCGAAGGCCTTGCCCGACCCAAGGACAGACGCGCCCAGAAGTCCCTGATCACGGGCAACCGAAACAGCCTGCTGCATGACCGAAATCGCATCCGGGTATTCCGAGCGGATATAGACGAAGCCCTTGGTGGCCCCGGTGCCAAGGCCTGCGATCACCATGCCTTCGATCAGCGTGAAGGGGTCACCTTCCATGATCATCCGGTCGGCAAAGGTGCCGCTGTCGCCCTCATCGGCATTGCAGACAATGTATTTGCGGTCTGCTTGCGCCTTTCGCACCGTGTCCCACTTGATCCCGGTCGGGAAACCCGCGCCGCCCCGACCGCGCAGGCCCGAGTTGGTCACCTCCTGCACGATCCCGGCGCTGTCCATCGCCAAGGCCCGGCGCAGGCCTGAAAGGCCACCATGGGCTTCATAATCTGCAAGGCTCAGCGGATCGATCAGGCCGCAACGCGCGAATGTCAGACGGTTCTGTCTTGCAAAGAAGGGAATCGATTCCACCGGCCCCAGCCCGGCAAGGGTGCCATCCAGAAGCGCCGCCGCATCCTTGGGCGTCACCGGACCAAAAGCCGTGCGGCCGCTTGCGGTTTCCACCTCGACCAGCGGTTCCAGCCAGATCATTCCGCGCGATCCGTTGCGAACCAGCGTGATTTCCTGACCGCGGCGCGCGGCTTCATCGATGATCGCCCGGGCAACGTCATCGGCGCCAAGGGCTTTTGCAGCGCTGTCTGCGGGAACGTAGATCTTCATGCCCCGGCCTCCTCCAGAATTCGGGCCATCCGGGCTTCATCCACGCGGCCAATGACCTTGCCATCCACCATGGCCGCCGGGCCGCAGGCGCAAAGCCCAAGGCAATAGACCGGCTCGATCGTGATCGCGCCGTTTTTCGTGGTGCCGTGCCATTCCACGCCTAGACGGGCCAGCGTTGCCTCTGCCAGCCCATCGGCACCCACGGATTTGCATGCCTCGGCGCGGCAGATCTTCACCACATGGCGGCCCGCCGGCACCTCTCGGAAATCATGGTAGAACGAGACGACCCCATGCACCTCGGCCTTCGAGATGTTCAGCGCATCGGCCAGCATCGGCACCGCCGCCTGCGGCACATGGCCGAATTCCGCCTGCATCGCGTGAAGGATCGGCAGCAAGGGCCCTTCCAGCGTCAGGTGATCATCGATCAGGCCCTGAAGCCGGTCTGTCGTGGGTTCTGCGTTGGATGGCGCCATGGATGATCTCCTCCCCGTTCTGGCGTGGATGAGTCTCTCAATGGCGATTTGAAATCAATAATGCTTTTCCGTCAATCAATATGAAATCCTGATCGACCGGCGTTGAGCAGGGGGCGTTGCCTTTGCCCTAAGCCTCGGACAGGCGGCGCGCTTCGGCCAGAAGGGCCCGCAGCACCGGGGTATGGGGTTCACGCCACGGGGCAACAAGGCCAACGGCATGGCCTTCCCGCGCGCCCAGCAGGGGAATGGCGCGCAGCGGCTTGCCCGCGGTCAGAAAGGTGGCGATGTCGGCCGGCAGCACCGTCACCCAGTCGCCGGCCAGCACATTGGCCACCAGAACCACGGTCGAACTGGATTCGATCCGCGCCTCGGGCGAAAGCCCGGCCTCTTCGAAATGACGGTTGATGATGCGGCGGTTCTGCATGTCGGGCGTCATCAGACACAGTCTTTCGCCGTCCAGTTCTTCCCATCGCACGCCTTCGCGCCCCGCAAAGCGCGACGTCTCGTTGCAGACCAGCAGATAGCGTTCGTCATACAGCCGTTCGGTGCTGACCTTGCCGGTCGGTTCGTTGTCCAGATAGGAAATCCCGGCATCCACATCCAGGTTTTCCAGCATCGACAGGATCTCGACCGAGGTGCGCGACAGGATGGTGAACCGCACGTTCGGGTGTTTCTGTCCGAATTGCGTGGCAAGCCGGGCGGCCCAGGTCAGCGCGGTAGGAATCGCGGCGATGCGGACCTTTCCACTTAACCCGTCACGGGTGAAACGCATTTCTTCGCGCAACTGGCGGGCATCGCCAACGATCTGGCGCGCCCAGACAAGCGCGCGCTGCCCTTCGGGCGTCAGCCCGCCAAATCGTGACCCCCGAAAGATCAGTTGCACCCCCAACTGGTCTTCAAGCTGCTTGATCCCGGTTGAAAGCGTGGGCTGCGCAATGCCAAGACTGGCCGCCGCCCGCCCGAAATGCCCTTCCTGCGCCACGGCCAGAAACATCTCCAGCTTTTCGATCATAAGGGATCACTCCACCACCGGCCCCAGCCCTGAATTGTTCGCATTGCCGGCAGCGAAAGGAAAGCCAAACCCGCCCTGCCAACCCCGCCCCGGCACAGGCCGCGCAGATACCCGCTGGCACATCAACGCCCAAGGCGGTCATGGCGCGCCGACAAGGATTTCCTTTGGAAACGTGCCTTGCCTGCGGATCCCGTCTAGCAGGGCGGCCTTGTCGACCCTTGAGCCATCCCGCGCTTTGATGTTGCGCGACCAGGGAAGACTATCGATGGCCTTCAAGTGTTGGTCGACAAATATCTCTTGCGCCCGATCCGGCTGATTGGCGCGGGAAGCGGCTTCAAGCAACATCGCGGGGTGGAAGGAGATATAGGTCGTCACAAGGGAATCTGCCAGCACATCGCGGATCGCCGGCAAAAGATCATATTCCCCGCCTTCAATATCAATCTTGATGAATACCGGCTGGCCCAGTTTCCGGTTGGCCGCCAGGACATCACCCAACCGTTTCGCCCTTACCGTCCACTGACTTTCACGATCCGGAAAAAGGGCGCTGGACGTTGAATCCGCGCCTTCGGCACTTCCGCCCAAGGTGAAGGATTTCCCATCCTTGTTTATGGCGCATTCATGTATAGCTATCCGGTCGGCCCATGCCTGGCCCGCATTCGCCGCAACGTTCGCCCTCAGTTCGGCGAAGGCAACAGGGTCTGGCTCGAAGGCGATGCACTGTTGTGCAAGTTGTGCCCCATAAAGCGCGGTCGGACCGATCCACGCTCCGATATCGACGAACAGCGACCGGCTTGTGATATACCTTTCGAAAATGGCAAATGTCTCAGGCTCCCATTCGCCCCGAAGCAGGCGATCCCAAAAGCGCCGATGCGCACCGATTTCGACGACATAGGTGCGCTTTCCAACTGCAATCGATCTGGGCAATGCGCTGGCTCCTCATCTGACAGTCTTCGCCGTACCATCGATCCACAATGGCCTTGCCTGCAAGGGGGCCCTTGTCAGGTGCGGTTGACGCTGAGGCGCCCGATTTGTGGAATTTATGTGGGGACGCCATTGGGGAGCCAAAATGCAGCACTCCTGCGTCGTGCCGAAGTCAATGTAACCACTTGATGCAGGGTAACTTCTTGACCTGTAAGGAAGAAAGATGGTGCTGCAAGAGAGGATTGAAGTCTCGATCTTGCCGTTTAACCCATTGATTTTGCTTGTATCCCGAAGTTGAGCCGCGTTCTATCTGCACTCTTGGTATGCACCACTTCCGGTCGTCGATCAAGGAGCAGAGGCCCAGCCTGCGCTGAGCCTCCAGTTACTGTCTATTGTCAAGCTGCTTGATCGTCTGCTGCTTTAGTCCTGCGATTGGGCAGCCCAAGCCTCCAGCGCACCATATCAGCGATAATTGGGTAGATGTCGTTGTGCTTGGCCCCAAACCGCATCAGACCAGACTGATGGGCGCCGATGTCTCTGTTCCCGGTGCTGTCGTCAGGCAGGTAGCTTAAAACTTAAGCTATCTACTAATACTTCATCGGCAGAATTAGAAATAAGTTCCATTATAACTATATATATATTATTTGTTTAATAAAATTTAATTGTAATAATACGTTTATCAAGCTAGGAGAGGCTCAGATTGCGCGTGACTTACGCCATAGACTGCAA
>JALQTL010000127.1 GCA_023260935.1 Paracoccaceae bacterium | reverse complement strand
GGCCGTGACGGCAGCAAGGTGCAAAGCCGCGTGATCCGTGACCGGCTGATGAAAGAGGCTGAAACCAACGTCGCCATCAAGATCGCCGACACCCCCGGCGGCGAGGCTTTCGAGGTTTCGGGCCGGGGCGAACTTCAGATGGGCGTGCTGATCGAGAACATGCGCCGCGAAGGGTTCGAACTGTCGATCAGCCGCCCGCGCGTGATCATGCGCGAGGAAAACGGCGAAAGGCTGGAACCGGTGGAAGAGGTCATCGTCGATGTCGATGACGAATATACCGGTGCTGTCATCGACAAGCTGACCGGAGAGCGCAAGGGCGATCTGGTCGAGATGAAGCCCGCCGGCGCCGGCAAGACGCGCATCGTGGCGCATGTGCCTTCGCGCGGGCTGATCGGCTATCACGGCCAGTTCCTGACCGATACCCGCGGCACTGGCGTGCTGAACCGCATCTTCCACGGCTGGACCCCGCACAAGGGCCATATCCAGGGCCGCCGTCAGGGTGTTCTGATCTCGATGGAAAACGGGGTTTCGGTGGCTTATGCGCTGTGGAACCTGGAAGAGCGCGGGCGGCTGTTCATCGGTCCGCAGGAACAGGTTTACGAAGGCATGATCATCGGTGAACACAGCCGTGACAATGATCTGGAAGTAAACCCGCTGAAGGGCAAGAAGCTGACCAACGTGCGCGCCAGCGGCACCGACGAAGCTGTCCGCCTGACCCCGCATGTGAAGATGAGCCTGGAAGAGGCGATTGCCTATATCGATGATGACGAACTGGTGGAAGTGACGCCCAAGATCATCCGCCTGCGCAAGCGTTTCCTTGATACGCATGAACGCAAGCGGCAAAGCCGCAGCGCCTGATCGCGGCCCCTTCGGGGGCCGTTTTCTTTTCCGCCCCACGTCGGCGGCGCGCGTTCAGGGGGCCGGCAGGCGCCCGGTCACGACAAGCCCGTCGCCGCCGGGCTCCAGGCGGGTGATGATGGCCTCTCCGGACCGGGGGACAATGCCGGTCAGGGCGGTGATGTTGACCTGATGGGTCACTACCAGCACGCGTCCGCTGGCAGACAGGTCGCGCAGACGGGCCAGTGTTTGCGCCGTTTGCGCCGCGGCTTCGCCCCGGTTGGCAAAAAAGGAGTTGGCCGGCGG
Source organism: Paracoccaceae bacterium (assembly GCA_023260935.1). Classification (GTDB taxonomy): domain Bacteria; phylum Pseudomonadota; class Alphaproteobacteria; order Rhodobacterales; family Rhodobacteraceae; genus Pseudotabrizicola. The sequence goes on along the minus strand of JALQTL010000127.1, from coordinate 573 downwards.
AAACGGGGTGACGGGGCCAAGGTCCAGCAATTCGGCCATTTCGCGCGTGCGGCACCATTGCGAGGTCAGCACATGGGCAAAGCCGATGCCTGCCTTGCGCAGTAAGCCTCCCATCGCCTGCGCTTCGGCCCGGCCCTGATTGGAAAGGTTGCGCTGGGTGCGGCACTCCTCCAGCCGGAACCCCGGGGGATCGCCCGTGCCCGGCGCCGTGGCATGGCGCATCAGCACGATGGCATCGGGCGCCCGTAGGGCGGCCAGCGGATCGGCCATCAGGGGCCCTGCCAGAACCATCAGAAGTAACAGGAAAAGCGCGCGCATAACCCCGATTTAGGTCACGCGCGCGCCGGGAAAAGGGGCTGCCCCTGCATTGGGGGCAGCCGCGGGCCTCAGTCGGCGCCGTGGGCGATGGTGGCGGACTTGACCATCTTTTTCTGCACCGCCCAGATCACCACCCGCCGCAAGTTCAAGTGCAAGGCGTGTCACCACCAGTTCAGCGTGACCAGCGGGACCATCTTCGCCAGCCGCAAGATGGACTTCGTGGACCTGCTGGCAGCGATCTGCATCATCGTGAAC
>JALQTL010000106.1 GCA_023260935.1 Paracoccaceae bacterium | reverse complement strand
ATAATTTGGCGCAATTTGATCAGTGGAAAGATTGGCGTCAGATCATGGAAACAACCCCGATTGGGATCATTGCACGCCCTGATGCGCGGCTGTCACCCCTGTCGTCCCGTACGGCGCGGATGCCCGCGTCGGTGTGCCGGGGTCTATACCCAGAGTCGCGCGAACCCGCAAGAGGGGAATCCCGATCCGGGAATTCCTTGTGCAACCAGATACAAGGCCTATCGGCCTGCATCCCCCGCCAATTGCCCAGTGGCGGGCGAATTCGGGCTTTTGGCATTTGGAAAATCTCCTCTATAACATCTGACAAGGAGATTTCATGCCTACCGAAGCCTTTACCCTTGCCATGCCTGACCGCCGGGACAGCCCGGTGGTGTTTTCCTCGCCCCACAGCGGGCGGGACTATTCGGCCACATTTCTTGGGGCAAGCGTGCTGGACCGTCGGGCGATCCGGTCTTCGGAAGACGCCTTTGTGGATGAGCTTTTCGAAACTGCCCCGCAGCACGGCGCGCCGCTGATCGTGGCGCATGCGCCGCGCGCGTTTATCGATCTGAACCGGGCTTGCGATGAACTGGACCCGGCGGTGGTGGAAGGGGTTGCCCGGTCTTCCCATAACCCGCGCGTCGCGTCCGGGTTGGGGGTGATCCCCCGGGTCGTTGCCGGCGGGCGGGCGATCTATCGTGGCAAGCTGACCCGGGACGAGGCCGAGGCGCGGATCGCGACGTATTGGCACCCCTATCATGACCGGCTGAACAGCCTTCTGGCCGAGGCGCATGCCAGTTTCGGGCAGGCCATCCTTGTGGATTGCCACTCGATGCCACATGAGGCGGTCGAATCGCAGATCCGCCCCGGCTTTGCCCGGCCCGATGTGGTTCTTGGCGACAGATTCGGTGCCGCGGTAGGGCGCGAGGTGATTGACCGGGTCGAGGCTGCCTTCGTGCGGGCAGGGTTGCGCGTCAGCCGCAATGCGCCCTTTGCCGGGGCCTATATCACCCAGACCTATGGCCGCCCGTCACGCGGGTATCACGCCATTCAGATCGAGATTGACCGAGCCCTTTACATGAATGAGGAACGGGTCGAGAAATCCGCCGATTTCCGCGCGTTTCAGGCGCTGCTGGAAGGCGTGATCGCCGAGATTGCCGAGATTGGCCGTCTGTCGCAGGCACTGGCCGCCGAATAGGCGCCGGCCTGACATTCTTCAACGCAGGGCGCGGCCCTTGATGATGGCCGCATGTCCGAATCTGGCCCGGATGGCATCGGCGGCGCGTTCTGCCGCGGCGCGTTTGCGGGCATCCGGGTCCAGAAGATCGCCTGACCGGTCGGCCTGATCTTCAGGGCTCAGATCGGATATGCCAACGCCGATCAGCCGGAACGGGCCCTGTGCCCCGGCATGATCCAGCAGGCTGCGCGCGGCGCGGTAAATGCGGTCGGCAATCTGGGTGGGATCGTCCAGCGCGTGACGCCGGGTGACAAGCTGGAAATCGCCCCGCTTCAGCTTCAGCGTGACGGTCCTACCGGCCAGTGCCTTTGCCTTGGCGCGGTCCGCCACCTGTTCCGCCAGCCGCCACAGATGGCCGTCCAGCAGATCGGGGTCTGACGTATCCTCAGCGAAAGTGGTTTCCTTGGAGATGCTTTTGAGTTGTTCATCGCGACGGACAGGGCGGCTATCAAGTCCCCGCGCCAGATGCCACAGCCTGTCGCCCATCTGGCCGAAACGCGCCGTCAGATCGGCCCTGTCCCAGCGCAGCAGATCGGCGATGCTGCGGATGCCGGCCTGTTCCAGAGCGGTCTGCGTGGCCGTGCCCACGCCCCAGATGATGCGGACGGGTCTTGGCGTCAGGAAGGCCTGCGTCTCGGCCCGGCCAATCACGGAAAACCCGCGAGGCTTGTCAAGATCGGAGGCGATCTTGGCCAGAAACTTGTTATGCGACAGCCCGATGGACCCGGAGACACCCAGCTCTGTCTCCATGCGTCGCAGCAACCGTGCCAGCATCACTGCGGGCGGGGCCCCGTGCAGGCGAGCGGTGCCGGTCAGATCCAGAAAAGCCTCGTCCAGGCTGAGCGGCTCGATGGCCGGGGTCATGCCTTCCATCATCGCGCGGATCTGGCGGCTGACATGGACATAGGCCTGCATCCGCGGCTTGATCACCACAGCTTCGGGGCAGAGCTTCAGCGCCTGAAACATCGGCATGGCCGAGCGCACGCCGCGGATGCGCGCGATATAGCAGCAGGTGGAAACCACGCCTCGCTGGCCGCCGCCCACGATCACGGGCTTGTCGGCAAGGGCCGGATCATCGCGCTTTTCAACCGAGGCATAGAAGGCATCGCAGTCCATGTGGGCGATGGACAGTTCGAACAGTTCGGGATGCGACAGCAGGCGGGGCGAGCGGCAGGCCGGGCAGCGGCCCCGCGGCGGGGCAGCGTCAAAGGTGCTGAGGCAATCGCGGCACAGAGCGGGCATGATGGGGGATCATAGCCGCTTTGGACCGGGGCGCCCAGAGTCAAACGGCGATCCCCGGGGGCATCCGGGGATGCCTCCGGCGGGAGTATTTCTGAAAGGTGCAAGCCCGTAAGGGCGGGCCTAGCGGGCCGCGGCAGGTTGCAGGGCAGGGCGGGTCGCTGCGCCGGATTTCTGATAGCGGCTGAAGCCCAGATCGCGGGCGTCGATTTCAGTGGCGCGCCCCGAGATCGTATCGGCCAGCACCCGGGCCGAACCTGCGGCCATCGTCCAGCCAAGGGTGCCGTGCCCGGTGTTGAGATAGAGGTTGGACACCGGCGAGCGGCCCACGATGGGGGTGCCATCGGGGGTCATCGGGCGCAGGCCGGACCAGAAGCTTGCCTGCGACTGGTCGCCCGCACCGCCAAAGAGATCTTCGACCGAATGGACGAGTGTGCGCTTGCGCTTTTCGCTGAGGCTGAGGTCGAAGCCGGCGATCTCGGCCATGCCGCCCACGCGGATACGGTCGCCCAGACGGGTAATGGCGATCTTGTGGGTTTCATCCATGACGGTAGAGACGGGCGCGCGGGCCGCATCGATCACCGGCACGGTGATGGAGTAGCCCTTGACCGGATAGACCGGGAGGCGGATGCCGAAATCGCGCACCAGCGCGGGCGAATAGGCCCCAAGGGCCAGCACGAAGGCATCTGCGGTGAAGGTACCTTCGGAAGTGGTGACCGAGGCGATGCGCCCGCCTTCCCGGTTCAGCCGCAGGATGCTGATGCCATGGCGGAAGGTGACGCCAAGGGCTGCCGCGCGGGCAGCGAGGCCCTGAGTGAACTTGAAGCAGTCGCCTGTTTCATCGCGGGGCAGGCGCAGGCCGCCGGCGATCTTGTCCGAAGCGCCTGCAAGGCCGGGCTCGGCAGCAAGGCAGCCGGCCACATCCAGCACTTCGAACGGGACGCCGCCCTGACGCAGCACCTCGATATCCTTGCCGGCGGCATCCACCTGCTTTTGCGTGCGGAACAGTTGCAGCGTGCCCTGCTGGCGTTCATCGAAGGCGATGCCGGTTTCGGCGCGCAGGTCTGTCAGGCAATCGCGGGAATATTCGGCCAGACGCACCATGCGGGCCTTGTTCACCTGATAGGCCTTTGTCGTGCAGTTCGACAGCATCTGTAGCATCCAGCGGATCTTTTCGGCATCCGGGCGGGGTTGGATGATCAGCGGCGCATGTTCCATGAACATCCATTTCAACGCCTTCACCGGAATGCCGGGGGCCGCCCAGGGGGCCGAGTAGCCCGGGCTGATTTCGCCGGCATTGGCAAAGCTGGTTTCCATGGCGGCTGCGGGCTGGCGGTCGATCACCGTGACCTCATGGCCCTGTCTGGCCAGTTCATAGGCCGATGTGGTGCCGATGACGCCAGAACCAAGAACGATGACCTTCATGAAGCGACCCTTTCGCATGCGCAGGCTGATTTTGGAGAAGATGCTGCGGTTGTGGCGGGATTTCATGGCGATTTTGGCCGAGCATTTCATTTTTTGCGCAAGAAAGATCCGACAAATCCAAAATTATCGGGAGGATTATTCATGAATATCCGAATCGCATGCAGAAACCAGCGCATTTCAGGTTCTGGGCGAAAGATTGTGCCGCGGCTTGCGCTGCCCTGCGCAAGGGGCCATCTTTTCCCAGCGAACGGATGTGCAGGGAGTAGGGGTCCAAATGGGTGTCGATGAGCTAATCGGTGGCAATGCCGTTTTTCTGGCCATTGCCGTCTTCATTATTCTGTCGATCTTTCTGGGCGTGCGGATCGTGCCGCAGTCGGAAAAGCATGTGGTGGAGCGGTTTGGCCGCCTTCGGTCAGTTCTGGGGCCGGGTATCAATTTCGTGGTCCCATTCCTTGACCGTGTTGCCCACAGGATTTCTATCCTTGAACGCCAGTTGCCTACCGCCAGCCAGGACGCCATCACGGCAGACAACGTGCTGGTCAAGGTTGAAACCAGCGTGTTCTACCGCATCACGGAACCGGAAAAGACCGTCTATCGCATCCGCGATGTGGATGCGGCGATTGCTACCACAGTGGCCGGTATCGTGCGGTCCGAGATCGGCAAGCTGGAGCTGGATCAGGTGCAGTCCAACCGCAGCCAGCTGATCGAAAGGGTGCGCGAACAGGTCAGGGCGATGGTCGATGACTGGGGGGTCGAGGTGACGCGGGCCGAGATTCTGGATGTGAATCTGGACGAGGCGACGCGGGCCGCGATGCTGCAACAATTGAACGCCGAGCGGGCAAGGCGCGCACAGGTGATGGAGGCCGAGGGGCGGAAGAGATCGGTCGAACTGGCGGCGGACGCTGATCTTTACGCCGCGGAGCAGGCCGCCAAGGCCAAGCGCGTGACGGCGGATGCCGAGGCTTATGCCACATCGGCCATTGCCGTGGCGATCAAGGAATCCGGGCTTGAGGCGGCGCAGTATCAACTGGCGCTGGCGCAGGTGGATGCCTTGTCGAAAGTGGCGCAAGGCAATGGCAAGCAGACGATCCTGGTGCCGGCTCAGGCCTTGGATGCCTTTGCAGATGCCTTCAAGATGCTGAAGGGCCGGGCATGACGATCTGGGCTGTCTGGTGGGTCTGGATTGTCGCTGGCTTTGCCCTTGGCGTGCTGGAGGTGATCCTGCCGGGGTTCATCTTCGTCGGATTTGCCATTGGCGCGGTGATCGTCGGGCTGGGGCTTGGGCTGGGGCTTCTGGGGGGCGGCCTTGCCGTGCTGCTGCTGGTCTTTGCCGTGTCTTCGCTGATCGCCTGGGTGGTATTGCGGCGGGTGCTGGGGGTCCGGCAGGGCCAGATCAAGCTTTGGGATCGTGACATAAACGAAGACTGACAGCGCCGCGAAAAGACTGCCTTGAAAAGGGGGGCTGCCCCCCGATGCCTGCTGGCGCAGTCGCCACCGCGTTGCTTCGGGTTCACGCGGGCTCAGCGTTTCGGCAGTTCGCCGATGACACGGCGGGCGGCCTCGGCCGGGTCGGGGTCTTGCCAGATCGGACGACCGACAACGATGTGATCGGCCCCGTCGCGGATCGCCTGGCCCGGGGTGGCGATGCGCTTCTGGTCGCCACTGGCGCTGCCTTCCGGACGCACGCCGGGGGTGACGATCAGCTTGCCAGCGGCTTCCGGCAGGGCGCGGATCATGGCGGCTTCCTGCGGGCTGGCGATGACACCATCGGCCCCGGCACGCAGGGCGCGGGCTGCGCGTTCCAGCGTGATCTGGTGAATGTCGCCGGGAATGATCATGTTGGCATCCAGATCGGCGCGGTCCAGCGATGTCAGCACCGTCACGGCAAGGATCTTTGTCGGTGTGCCGCGTTTCCCCTCGGCGGCGGCGCGCACCACCTGCGGGTCGCCATGCACGGTCAGGAAGTCGAGATCATAGCGCACAAGTCCGCGTACCGCTGCCTCGACCGTGGCGCCGATGTCGAAAAGCTTCATGTCCAGAAAGATGCGCTTGCCATGCTCGTGCTTCAATTCGTTGGCAAGGGCCAGTCCGCCGCCGGTCAGCATGCCAAGGCCGATCTTGTAAAAGCTGGCGGCATCGCCGATCCGCTGGGCCAGATCCAGCCCCATCACGACATTGGGCACATCAAGCGCCACGATCAGGCGGTCATCGGACATGGAAATCTCCCCTCGGTGGCATGGCTGCCTCTTGCGGCGCGTGGCGCGGGGTGTCAAGCCTTCGGGGCAGCGGGAGGTGGCCATGATCCTGTGTTTTGACATCGGCGGATCGCGGATCAAGGCGGCGCTTGCAACGGCGGGCCGGGTCGACCCCTTGGGCGACAGTCCGACCCCCCTTCATGATTTCGCGGCCTTTCTGGCGGTCTTGCGCGGATTCGCCCGGCAGCCGGTGCTGCGTGGCGTGGCAATCTCGATCGCCGGGGTGGTCGATCCCGAAACCGGGTTGATCCGGGTGGCCAATATCCCCTGTGCGGACGGGCGTGATCTTGCCGCTGAAATCGGCGCCGCTTTCGGGTTGCCCGTCATCATCCTGAACGATGCTGATTGCTTCGCGCTGGCCGAGGCGCGCCGGGGGGCCGGGGCCGGGCATCGCAACGTCTTTGGCATCATCCTTGGCACGGGTGTTGGTGGCGGGCTGGTGATTGACGGGCGGCTTGTCTCCGGGGCGGGCGGCTATGCGGGCGAGTGGGGGCACGGCCCGGTTCTGGCGGCACCTTACGATTTTCCCTGTGGCTGCGGGCTTTGCGGTTGCATCGATGCGGTCTGCGGCGCGCGTGGGTTGGAACGGCTGCACCTTGCGCTTGGTGGCCAAGCGGCAGATTCGCCCGCCATTCTGGCCGCATGGCATGCGGGTGAGGATGCGGCCAGCCGCACGGTGGGCACATGGCTGGACCTGATCGCCCCGCCTTTGGCGCTTGTTCTGAATGTGGTGGGCGCCTCTGTCGTGCCGGTGGGGGGCGGGCTTTCCAATGATCGGGGTCTTGTGGCGGCACTGGATACCCGGGTGCGGGGCATGCTCTTGCGACGGACCGAGCAGCCGATCGTGGTGCCGGCGCTGTGCTGGCCCGAGCCGGGGCTGATTGGCGCGGCCGAGGCCGGGGCACAGGCCTTTCAATGACCGTTCTGGTGGAAATCTGCGTCGATGACGTGGCCGGTGTCCGTGCGGCCTTGAAGGGCGGGGCGGACCGGATCGAGCTGTGTTCGGCGCTGGATCTGGGCGGGCTGACACCTTCGGCGGGGCTGATGCGGCACGCTGTGGCCAGTGGCCTGCCGGTGATGGCGATGATCCGACCCCGGGCGGGTGACTTCGTCTGGTCGCCGGATGAGATTGCCGTGATGCAGGCCGATATCGAAACCGCGCGGGCGGCCGAGGTGGCCGGCGTGGTGCTGGGGGCAAGCCGGCCTGACGGGCGGCTGGACGGCGATGTTCTGGGCCTGCTGATCGGGCGGGCGGCGGGCATGGTGGCCACGCTGCATCGCTGTTTCGATCTGACGCCCGACCCGTTCGAGGCGCTGGAAACCGCGGTTGACCTTGGGTTCAGGCGCATTCTCACCTCTGGCCAAGCACCAACGGCGACCGAAGGCGCGGGCCTTCTGGCGGCGCTGATGAACCGCGCGGCGGGCCGTATCATCATCATGCCGGGGGCGGGCATCCGGGCCGAAACCGTGGATGGCCTGAAGCATCTGGCGCTGAGTGAACTTCATGCCTCGTGCCGATCGGCAAAGCCGGGCAGCGGGCGGGGCGTTTCGCTTGGCTTCAGCCCGGCCGTGGAGCAACGGACCGATGCCGCGCGGATACGCGCTTTGCGGCAGGCGCTGGCGGGCTGAGGCTGGCGCTTGACGGCCCGGAATGAAAGGCCGAACCTGCCGCCTGACAGGCAAGGGACGGTTGGGCAGGTATATGGAATTCAATGTAACTTTTGATCGCCCGCAGGATGGCCCGCAATCGGGCCCGCTGACGGTGGGCTGGTTTCTGACCCAGGACAAGGGCGCGGTGATGTTTGACGCGCCAGAACGTGTGGTGTTCCGGCAGGCCAACCGTACGCATGCCAAATCGGCCAGCCGCTGCCCGGCGGTCATTCAGCTGGAAAGCCGGTATTTCATGGTGAAATGCCCTTACGACCTGCACATCGGCTTCAAACGCGATGAAAAGGGCCGGGGCCAGCTGGTCAACCGGCTGGGCACGGCAAGCCCGGTGCGCGCCAACAAGCTGGGCGAGCTGCTGACGCTGGTGAACGAGGCCGAGTGGCGCTACCCCGACCGGCCGACGGTGCAGCTTTCGCTGCCCTATTGCTTTATCGCTGACGAGCTTTGCTATGTCACCCAACTGTCGGCCTTCATGCATTACCGCAAGGAGCCGCTGCCCGGCACGATCTTTGGCGGGCGGTTTCCGCTGAATGTCTGGCCCCGGCCCTTGATGTGGGCCTTTGAATGGCACGAACCGGAAAAGGACATCATCCTGAAACGGGGTGAGCCGCTGTTCTATTGTCAGTTCGAAGGGATGGACCCGTCACGCCCGGTGCAGGTGGTCGAGGCGGAAAAGACAGCAGAGTTGCAAGCCTATCTTGAAAAGGTTTCGGGTGTGGTCAACTTCGTCAACCAGAGCTTCTCGCTGTTCAAGGCGGCCGAGGCGATGCGTCCTGCGCGACTGCTGACACCCAAGCCGAAGCCGTAGGGCATCGCTGGAAATCCGGGACATGGCCGCAGGGGCTGATTTCGCCCGAAAGCCCAAGCTGGTGGCATGGCTGGTCGCCGGATGGCGCGACGCTTGCCTGTGTTGCGGCGCGGAACGCCGGCTGGTTTCCTTTATCGGCGGGCAGGGCAGGATGAACGTGCCGAACTGGGCCCCGGATGGCCATGCCTTTGCCTTTGTGCGCTATGCCTTGCCCGGCTGATGCGGCACCGCCCCAAAGGGCCCCCCGGTCAGATGGCGCGGATCGCCCCAGACCGAGATGTGGATTTCCGGCCCCTGACCTTCGGGTGCCAGATGTTCGGGGGTAAGCCCGACAATGCGCACCCGCAGGCTTTCGCCCTGAATGACGGCACCGGCGATCAACCGCCCGGCCCCGGGCCCCAGAACCCCGATCGGCAGTTTGATGGACCGCGGAAACAGGCCCAGAAACCGGCGTGTGACACGGGCAAACACTCCGATCCGGCCATCGGGCAGTTCGTGCAATTCCGCCTCGTCCCCGATCGACAGACCGGTGCGCGCGATATGGATGGCGATATCATGCACCGCCGCCTTGTGGATCAACGGCTGCAACAGGTCATGCATCGGTCTGCCCTTCGGTCTGCCGGGATTTGCCCCGGTCTTTTGCTGACCAGACCCTGACCCGCGCGCCTGACCGGCCACAACCCCGAGATGTGATCCGGCCCGCCGCTTGGCCCGATCCCGCCGATGCGGATTGCGCCATCGGCGGATTTCCGGGCAGCCCCTGCCGGCCTACGCCACTTCTTCGGCTTTCGGGCTTGACGCCGGTTTGGCGCCCGCGGCAGGGCTGCTAATAATCCTTGCCAAGGGCTTGTGGCAATCTTGCATCACGCGAAAGCCCACCCCATCTTGGCTTCAAGGCCGAAGCCATGTGTGCCTTTTCAGGGCGCTGGCAGGCGGTGCTGACATAAAGGAGAATGACCGATGAATTTGGAGAAATTCACGGAACGCTCGCGCGGGTTCCTTCAGGCCGCGCAGACGATTGCGATGCGGGAAAGCCACCAGCGGCTTTCGTCCGAGCATCTGCTCAAGGCACTGATGGATGATGATCAGGGCATGGCTGCCAACCTGATCCGCCGCGCCGGGGGTGAACCGAAGCGTGTTCAGGAAGCCGTCGATCTGGCGCTGAAAAAGCTGCCGCGTGTGTCTGGCGATGCCCAGCCCTTTACCGATCCCTCTTTGGTGAAGGTTCTGGACGAGGCTGAAAAGCTGGCCAAGAAGGCCGGTGACAGTTTCGTGCCTGTCGAACGCATCCTGATGGCGCTGGCCATGGTGGCAGGCGGGGCCAAGCAGTGTCTTGATGCCGGCGCCGTCACGCCGCAGGCGCTGAACAGCGCGATTAACGATATCCGCAAGGGGCGCACGGCCGATACGGCAAGTGCGGAACAGGGCTATGACGCGCTGAAGAAATATGCGCGCGACCTGACCGAAGCCGCGGCCGAGGGCAAGATTGACCCGATCATCGGGCGGGATGAGGAGATCCGCCGCGCCATGCAGGTTCTGTCGCGCCGCACGAAGAACAACCCGGTGCTGATCGGGGAACCCGGTGTGGGCAAGACGGCGATCGCCGAAGGTCTGGCCTTGCGGATCGTCGATGGTGACGTGCCGGAATCGCTGCGCAACAAGAAGTTGCTGGCGCTGGACATGGGCGCGCTGATTGCCGGCGCGAAATACCGGGGCGAGTTCGAGGAACGGCTGAAGGCGGTGCTATCCGAGGTGACGGCGGCCGAGGGCGAGATCATTCTGTTCATCGACGAGATGCACACGCTGGTCGGGGCGGGCAAGTCGGATGGGGCGATGGATGCGGCCGACCTGATCAAGCCGGCGCTGGCCCGCGGCGAGTTGCACTGTGTTGGCGCGACCACGCTGGATGAATACCGCAAATATGTGGAAAAGGATGCAGCCCTTGCCCGGCGTTTCCAGCCGGTGATGGTGGAAGAACCGACGGTCGAGGATACGATCAGCATCCTGCGCGGTATCAAGGAAAAATATGAACTGCACCATGGGGTGCGGATCTCGGATTCGGCCCTTGTGGCGGCGGCCACCCTGTCGCACCGTTATATCACTGACCGTTTCCTGCCCGATAAGGCGATCGACCTTATGGACGAAGCCGCCAGCCGCCTGCGCATGGAGGTGGATTCCAAGCCCGAGGAACTGGATGCCCTGGATCGCCAGATCCTGCAAATGCAGATCGAATCCGAGGCGTTGAAAAAGGAAGATGACGCGGCCTCGATCGACCGGCTGGAAAAGCTGGAACGCGAACTGTCGGACCTGCAACAGAAATCTGCCGAGATGACGGCAAAATGGCAGGCCGAGCGTGACAGTCTGGAACAGGCGCGTGACCTGAAGGAACAGCTGGACCGGGCGCGGGCTGAACTGGAACAGGCCAAGCGCGAGGGCGATTTTGCCAAGGCCGGTGAGTTGCAGTATGGCCGTATTCCGGGCCTTGAAAAATCGCTCGCCGAGGCTGAGGCGCGTGAAGGTGAGGCGCTGGTGGCCGAAGCCGTGCGGCCCGAACAGATTGCCGAGGTTGTCGAGCGCTGGACCGGTATTCCCACCAGCAAGATGCTGGAGGGGGAAAAGGAAAAGCTGCTGAAGATGGAGGAAGAGCTTGGCCGCCGCGTCGTGGGCCAGCGTGCGGCGGTGGAAGCGGTGTCAAAGGCCGTGCGCCGGGCGCGTGCCGGCCTGTCGGATGAAAACCGGCCGCTTGGGTCGTTCCTCTTCCTTGGGCCGACCGGCGTGGGCAAGACCGAACTGACCAAGGCGCTGGCGGAATATCTGTTCGATGATGACTCTGCCATGGTGCGCATCGACATGTCGGAGTTCATGGAAAAGCATTCCGTTGCCCGGCTGATCGGTGCCCCTCCCGGCTATGTCGGCTACGATGAAGGGGGCGTTCTGACCGAAGCGGTGCGCCGCCGCCCCTATCAGGTGGTGCTGTTCGACGAGGTGGAAAAAGCGCACCCTGATGTCTTCAACGTGCTGTTGCAGGTTCTGGATGATGGCATCCTGACCGATGGTCAGGGTCGGACGGTGGATTTCAAACAGACGCTGATCATCCTGACCTCGAACCTTGGGGCACGGGCTCTGTCGGAACTGCCAGATGGGGCAGATGCAACGGGTGCACGCCGCGAGGTGGAAGAGGCAGTCCGGGCCCATTTCAGGCCGGAATTCCTGAACCGGCTTGACGAACAGATCATCTTCGACCGGCTTACGCGGGCCGATATGGGCGGGATCGTGGAGATTCAGCTTAAGCGTCTGGAAAAGCGGCTTGCTTCCCGCAAGATCACGCTTGAACTGACGCCCGAGGCAAGATCCTGGCTTGCGGACGAAGGTTATGATCCGGTGTTTGGCGCCCGGCCGCTGAAGCGCGTGATCCAGCGCCAACTGCAAGACCCGCTGGCCGAGATGTTGCTGGCTGGCGATATCATGGACGGCAGCACGGTGCAGGTGACAACCGGTCCCGAAGGGCTGATGATCGGCGGGCGGGTCATCCCCAGCCGTCGTGACCGGCCGCAGCAGGCGATGCTGCACTGAAACGGGGAAAAGGGGCCGCAAGGCCCCTTTTCTTTTGCAGAAGGGTTTGGTCAGCCGTCAATCCGGGTCTGCGCCAACAATTCTTTAATCTGCCCCGTGGTCTGCCCCGCAGTATCAAGTAGCAGCCGCGCCCGCTGCAAGGGGCCGGTGTCTGGCGGTGCTTCGACCGGCGCGGATGCCTTGGCAAGCCCGGCCCAGACATCGTTGCTTTCGGATTGTGCACCGTCCCATGTTCCGGCCCAGCGTCGGGCACGGTCTGCCTGCTCGGCATCACCGCTTTGGGCAAAAAGATCTGCCAACTGATCAAAGGCGCCGGCTGCTGTCAGAACTTCGGTCGCAAGGGCGGGGTCTTGGGCCAGAAGGGCAAGCGCACTGCCGGGCGAAGCGATTGCCGCGCGCAGGGCCGGGGCATTATTTCGCGCCAGATCAAGCCGCAGTTCGAATTCCGGACCTGTCGGAACCTCAAAGGACCAGTCCTTGGCCAGATCGGGCAGCCCCAAGGCCAAGAGCCGGTCGGCCATGCGTCTGCGCATGGGTGCGGGCAGGCGCCTTATCTCTTCAACCGTCAGGGGTGCTGCATGATGCAGAAGCGCGCCATCCGGCCCAACCTCTGCCAGAAGGCCCCAGATATCGGCCTGCAGCGCCGCATCCTGCCCGGCCGCTGTAAAGGCGCCTGGATAGTCGGCGGCAAGGGCGCGCATACGGGCCAGCGCTCGCACCAGATCGGCCGATCTTTGGCCGCCACCCGCTTCGAAAGCAAGCGATTCTAGTGTCAGAACATCTTTCGAATCCATGGGCTTGCGCTGAACGTACGCAGCTTCGGCGAGCGTCAGAATAGCTTCTGGGCTGCGTTGGCCGGCCGGCAGACTGGTCAGCAATGTTTCGGCAGCCTCTGGCTTTCCCGCCGTCAGCGAGCTTTCTGCCGCCATCAGCGTTTGGGCCGGGTCATTCGGCGGCAGGGTCCGCCCGATGGCATGGCGCACCATTTCGGCCCCCGATGCATCACCCTGTGAGATCAGCCGGCGCACCACATCCGGCCCAAGATGACGCCGCATCTCGGCTGGCAACCCGCCAAATGCCTGTACTACCGCCGGACTGTTCAGCCCAATCAGCCGTGGCCCGTCTTCGGCTGAAAGGAGCGACCAAAGCGCGGCTGGGCTGTCACAGCTTTGCATGCCTGTGAATGGATCTGGAACCGGGCGGTCACCCTCAACAAGATAAGACAGAGCCAGAAGGTTGCCGGACCCTTCGACCGGCAGGGAAAACTGCTGCAACAGGTTGCGCGCTTCTGCCCCGAAACCATAGTGAAGATGTGTCTTTACGGCAGAAGCGATGGCTTCTGTATCCGGCTTGTCGAATTCGCCCAGCATGGCCCCCCGCGCAGCGGCAAGGGTGGCGAAGGGATCGTCTTCACCGGCCCAGACCCGCAGATCAACCTCTGCCAGCGGGGGACAGGCGGCGCCCTCTATCCCTGTGTCACCGGGCGATGAAGCCTCGACCGCCATGCCGGCTGGAAGACGGGCGTCATCCGTGCCGGTGACCAGGGCCGGATCTTCGTCATCACGCGGTATGGGCTTGATCTGGACGATCCCCGCACTGGCTTTTCGGGCAAGCTGTTCTGTCAGCCGGTTGCGAAGATCCATCAAGTCGCTACGGGGGAGGGCAGGAACGGGGCCGGGCCCATTGGGGCGCTTTTGCCCGATAGCGGCGCTGGCCACTGGTTCTTTTGCAGGAGTCGGCAGTATGCTGAGCCAGTCATACCCGGCGTCATTGTCCGGGCGCGCTTTTGGGCGGGGCGCTGGCAGAACGCCCAGCGGTGGCAGCCGGGCGCCTGACTGCAAAGACCGCTCAAAATCACTGTCGGGGGAAGGTGCGCCGTCGCGTATGTCAATTACCACGGTATTTGCCGATGCCTCGAACGCAATCGCATGGCAGGCACAAGCGATGCCAAGACGCAGCCATCCGGTTTCAGGGTCTGTCCAGATCGCGCGCAGGCGTTGCCGCCCGATAAGATCAAAGCTGCGCGAGACATCGAAGATCGTTCCGGCCTCTGGCCAGGACAGCGCATAGCCGTCCTCCGACCGGCCAAATCGCCAGTCAGCCCCGCGCGGAAAGACCATTGCAATTCGGGTGAAGCCTTCATGCTCTCCCCCCTGAACACGCACGGTCTGGGCGGCGGCCGGTATGGCGAGGCAGATCAGCAAGAACAGAAGCAAGGGTTTCATGCGGCGTCCTGCTTGATGTTGCGCAGCGCCGTTTCCAGATCGCCGAAGGCAGGGCGCACATGGTGGGGGGTGTTCTGGCGGCCCACCTCGATACAGATATTGGCGGGGTGATTGTGCAGGTTGGCGATAAGTACCTCTCTGATCAGCAGGTAGAACTGGGCATCCTCTTCGACCACGGCCTTTACGCGGCTGGCGAAGGGCCCGACCAGACCATAGGCGAGGAAAACCCCCAAGAACGTGCCGACAAGAGCGCCGCCAATCATTTTTCCAAGGATTTCAGGTGGCTGGTCGATCGATCCCATGGTCTTGATCACACCCAGAACGGCGGCGACGATCCCGAGGGCGGGCAGCGCATCGGCCATGGATTGCAGTGCGTGGCTGGAGTGCAGGGCGTGGGTCTGGTTGGCGGCCATGCGCTTGTCCAGCACCTCTTCGACCTGATGGGGATCGTCATAGTTCATCGAGGCCGCGCGGAAGGTATCGCAGATCAGGTCGACGGCTTCGTGATCTGCCAAAATCCGGGGATAGCGTGAAAAGATCGCAGAGCTGGCCGGTGCTTCGACATGTTCTTCCAGTGAAACCGGATTGGCGCGGCCTGTGCGAATCAGTTCGAACAGCAGGCAAAGTAGATCCTGATAGTCTTGTTGATGCCATTTCGGGCCCTTGAAGACCTTGGCGATGTCTTTTGCCGTATGCTTGACCACCGATTTGTCATTCGAGATCAGGAAGGCGCCGATGGCGGCACCGCCGATCATCATCATCTCGAACGGCAGGGATTTCAGGATGATTCCCAATTTCCCCCCGGCCAGCAAATAGCCGCCGAAAACCATCACGAAGATCACCGCTATTCCGATGAATCCGAACATCTGCATTCCCCTGTCGTCAGTCGGTCGGTCCCGCGCCGGGGGCGCGAGGCTCGGATGACGGTGTCATTCCTTGGGCGCAAGCGCGTTGCGCCCGGCGATCAGCACGCTGACGGAATAGGCTGCTTCCGGCGGCATGCCGGAAAGCACCTGCGCCGCCGCCTCCGGGCGCATCCGGCCCAGAAAGCCCGCAGCGAATTCCGGTGCCATGGTCTGGAACAGATTTGCCGCCTCGGCCGGTTTCATCGCTTCGTAAACCGCGGTCAGACGATCCAGATCCTTCTCGGCAGCGCCGTCAGCGATGGCCAGTGTCTCGCGCAAGCGGGCATCGGCTGCCTGCAGCTCGGCCAGCCTTGCCTCAATGGCTTTACCGGCAAGGTCAAGCGCGGCTGCCCGGTCCCGAAGGGCAGCTTCGCGGGCGCTGACGTCAGCGCCCCGCGCCTGAATTGCCTCCAGCAGACGTTCGGGTGGTTCTGCGCATTGCAAAGGAGCCGAGGCTGCCATCTCGGGCGTTTCGGCCTGCAGTGCCATGGCGGCGCCAACCCCGTGCCCCAGCCTGACCGCGCCAGAAGCCGCAAGCAGCAGCGCCAGCGTGGCCAGCAGGCTTCGGCCATATCCTTGCCGGAGCGCAGTCATTCGGCCACCCTAAGACTGGATCGGTCGGCCCGGCGGCGGATGAAACGTGCCCGCCGCGGCTCTGCCTCTGCGCCTGTTTCGCGGTCATCTGGCAGGTCATGCAGCGACGCCAGCAAAAGCTCAATCCGTGAAGAAGCTGCCTCGGCACGCTGCAACTGGTCTTCCAGTGCCGCCGAGGATGCTTGCGACGCGCCCTTTGCCGCATCAAGTGCGCGCGTCATCTCATCGACCTGGGCGGAAAGGACGGCAATGGCCCCCCCCATGCCTGTTTCAAGCGCGTTGAACCGCTTCAGCCTGTTCGACAAGAGATAGCAGTAAAGCGCCGCCGCAAAGGCACCGGTCGCCAGAAGCAGATCTGCAACAAACCCCATGGATCAAGCCCTTCAGTTCAAGACGAATTCGGAAATCAGCAGATCGTTGACGCGGCCTTCGCCCACCACGATCTGCACCCGGCGCAGCATCTGCGCCTTCAGCCGCGCCATGGCGGCGGGGTCTTCCAGTTGTTCAGTGCCAACGGCGCGCAGATAACTGTTCAGGACATCAAGGATCCGCGGCAGGACATGGCGCGTCTCCTCCAGATGCGGGGAGGCAACTTCAAGCTGGGCAGAAAAACGCAGATGGCGGGCATTGGCGGCAGGGCCAAGGCTGATCACGAAGGGATCGATGGGCAGGAACATCACATCCGGCAGGGGTTCGGCATGTGGCGCATCTGCGCCGGCACCATGGCCTGCCAGCAAGCCTGTATAGGTGGCGTAGAACCCGCCACCGCCCAAGGCCAGGGCCGCAAGGACGCCCGCAACAAGGGGCATGCGTCCCTTGCGCGGTGGCGTGATCGTTGCTGAGTCGGTCATCCGTCATCCCTCGGCTGTTGTGGGAACGAAACTAGATCATTGGTCACTAACCGATTGTTAATTCGCGTCATCCATTGATCGACATGCAGGCAGAAGCCGGCGTGACGGAGGGTTGGAGTGAGCAATCTGTTGAATCTCTGGCAGGGGCTTTCCCTGGCTCGGCGCATGATCCTTGTTGCGGCAACGGTGGGGGTGTTTCTTGGCATCCTTCTGGTCGCCAGAATGGGCCAGACCGGCCCGCAATCACTGCTTTACGCGGGTCTTGATGGCCGGGCTGCGGGCGAAGTCGTTGCCGCTCTGGATCAGATGGGCAGCCGGTACGACATCCGCGGTGACTCGATCTATGTGTCGACAAGTGACCGCGATGCCCTTCGGATGCAGCTGGCGGGGCAGGGGCTTCCCGCCTCTGGTTCCGCCGGATACGAACTTCTGGATGGGCTGAGCGGCTTCGGCACGACGTCGCAGATGTTTGACGCCGCCTATTCCCGGGCCAAGGAAGGCGAATTGGCGCGAACGATTCTGGCCATGCCGGGGGTCCGCGCCGCACGGGTGCATCTGGCATCGTCTGCCACCTCACCCTTCGCCGCGCGCCGCAGCTCATCTGCCAGTGTGACCGTCACTACCCAGGGTGGGTCGCTTTCGGCCGAACAGGCGGATGCGCTGCGCCATCTTGTCGCCAGTGCCGCCGGCAACATGGCACCAGAGGATGTGACGGTGGTGGATTCTGTTTCGGGCCTTGTGCCGCAAGCGCTGGAAAATGGTGTGGAGGGCCCGGCGCGGGCGCTGGAAATCAAACGCAATATCGAACGGCTCCTGTCTGCAAGGGTGGGGGCTGACCGTGCCATCGTTGAGGTGTCGATCGATCTGGTGCGCGAACGCGAGACGATCTCGGAGCGTCGTATCGACCCGGAAACCCGTGTCGTCATCTCCTCTGACACCGAGCAGAACAGCGAAAGCGCCACCAATCCGGGGGGGGCTGTTACCGTGGCGTCAAACCTGCCGGACGGTGCTGCGGGGCAGGATGGGTCGGGGCAAAGCCAAAGCAACCGGAACCGCGAGCGCATCAATTTCGAGATCTCGGAAACGCAGAGGGAACTGTTGCGTGAACCGGGTGCGATCCGGCGGCTGACCGTGGCTGTGCTGGTGGACGGGGACCGGGTGCCGGGCCCGGATGGCACCCCTGTCTGGCAGGCCCGTAGCGAAGAGGAGTTAGCGGATCTGCGCGAGCTGGTAGCCAGTGCCTCGGGGCTGGATGAAAGCCGGGGTGATGTGCTGACGCTGAAGTCAATGGAATTCCAGCCCGTGCAGGCCCTTGGCACAGAGGCACAGGCCAGCTTCCTGCCACGTCTTGGCCCGATCGACACGATGTCGGTCATTCAGCTTCTGGCTGTGGTTCTGGTGGTTGCAATCCTTGCGCTTTTTGTGCTGCGCCCGATGATCCAGATGCGTCCGGCGCAGGCGCAGGTTGCGGCGGCGGGTGGGATGGCAGCATTGCCCGCCCCGCAGGCCCGCCCGGCGTCAACGGCCCTGACGGGCGAGATTGCGGATGGAGACGGGCCTGATCTTCCGGTGCTTGCCGCGATGAACCCGGATGATCGGCGCCCGGGCGGGGCCTCTGACCCTGTCACCCGCTTGAAGCAGCTGATTGATGAGCGGCAGGCCGAATCGGTTGAAATCCTGCGTGGCTGGCTGGAACACCAAGAGGAGCGTGGATGATGCCGCTGCGCCTTGAAGTATTTGAAACGCCGTCGCGGGATGGTTCGGGCAACCCGATGGTTCTGGACCCCGGACAGGTTGAGGATATCCGGCTGCAAGCTTATGAAAACGGCTATGCTGCGGGCTGGGAGGATGCCGCCGCCGCCGCCCAGCACGAACGCGAGAACCTGAGCGCGGAGGTGATCAACAACCTTCAGCGGCTGGCCTTTACCTATCACGAGGCGCGCAATCACATTCTGCGGTCAGTTCAGCCGCTTCTGGAACAGGTGGTTTCGGTATTCCTGCCGGGGCTGGCCCGAGAAGCCCTTGCCCCGGTGATCCTTGACCGGCTGATGCCGCTGATCGACCAGTCGGCCGAGGCCCCGGTACAGCTTTTGCTGAACCCGGTGGCGCGGCCGGCGGTGGAAAAGCTTCTGGCCGAAGCCGCGGGGCTGGACCTTTCGATCATCGAAGAGCCGACGCTGGGCGAAGGCCAGGTCTATTTGCGCATCGGAGATGTGCAGGAACGCGTGGATATCGACGCAGCTCTGGCCGAACTTTCGGCAGCAGTCGCCGATTTCTTCGATTATTGTGAAAAGGAAGGCGAAAATGGACAGAAGTTCTGACGGCAATCCCTTCTCTCTGGTGCCGATCGAGATCACCATCTCGGTGGGCCGCGCCCGCCCCTTGGTGCGAGAGCTTCTCAGCCTAGACAAGGATGCTGTCCTGACGCTGGATCGTCGGGTGGAAGACCCGGTGGAGCTTTACATCGGCGACCGGCTGATCGCCCGGGGAGAGTTGCAGGAGCTTGAGGGCGAACAGACCGGCCAGCTCGCCGTGCGGCTGACCGAGGTTGCAAACCTGCGTGGCTCGCTGTGACCATGGCCTTCTGGCGCGGGCCTGCGCTTTTTCTGGTGCTGGCGCTTTGTGCCGGCCCGGTGGCGGCACAGCAGCTTTCGATCGACCTTGGGGGTTCGGGCCCGGGGCTTTCAGGGCGGTCGGTTCAGTTGATCCTGCTTCTGACGGTGCTGAGCCTTGCGCCCGGGCTGGCGATAATGGTGACGTGCTTTCCCTTCATTGTCACCGTTCTGTCGATCCTGCGTCAGGCCATCGGACTGCAGCAGGCCCCGCCCAACATGCTGATCGTCAGCCTGGCGCTTTTTCTGACCTGGTATGTGATGGACCCGGTCTTTACCCAGGCCTGGAACAACGGCATCGGTCCGCTGACCCGGGAAGAAATTTCGGTCAGCGCGGCGATCCCCGAGGTGGTTGCCCCTTTCCGTGCCTTCATGGCCGCGCGGGTGGATATGGGCACGTTCGACCAATTGGCCGCCCTGCGCCCCGATGCCGTTCAAGGGGCGGTGCCCGATGCGCCGCTGTCGGTTCTGGTGCCGGCATTCATGTTGAGCGAGGTGAAACTGGCTTTCCAGATCGGCTTTCTGATCTTCCTGCCGTTTCTGGTGATCGATCTTGTGGTTGCGGCCGTGCTGATGTCGATGGGGATGATGATGGTGCCGCCCGCCATCGTGGCCTTGCCGTTCAAGCTGGCCTTTTTCGTGGTGGCCGACGGATGGAGCCTGATCGCTTCGGCGTTGGTCCGGTCGTATCTATAGCGGGGAAGATGGCCGGGCGCGGGGGGCGGCCCCGCCGAGCGGGCTCGGCCAGCATGTCAGCCGCCCGCAGCAAAGGCCGCCAGCACAGCCTTGGCGCTTTCACTGTCCCATTCGGCATCGCCGATCAGCCGCGCGACCTCTTGCCCCTCGGGGTTCAGGATCAGGGTCACGGGCAGCCCCAGCACACCGGCCGACCTTGCCAATTCCGATTTCGGATCGCGCAGGATGGGCAGGTTGGCAATTTCTGCCTCGGCAAAGAATTTCTCGATCCCCGGCAGGGCATTGCGCCCGGTGGCCACGGGCAGCACGGCAAGATCGGGCATCGCCGCCTGTAGCCGATCCAGCGAGGGCATTTCGTGACGGCAGGGCGCGCACCATGTGGCCCAGAAATTCAGCACCACCCATTTCCCGTGGAATTCTGAAAGCGATCGGGGCGCATCGATTGCGTCTGCCAGCGTCACATCGGCCAAAGGCACTGGTGCGCTATGGATGGCCAGTTTCTTCATGTCGCCATCGCGCAGCGCGGCCGGGTCGGCGGCGGCGCCCCCCGGGTTTGCAGAGATCAGCAAGGCTGTGTAAAGAACAGCAAGAGTTTTCCGCAGCATGATCCCTCCGAAGGCAGTATCCATGACCGCATCCCCCGATACCAAGACCGCCAACCAGATGTGGGGCGGGCGCTTCGCCGAAGGGCCGGATGCCATCATGCAGGCGATCAACGCCTCGATCAGCTTCGACCAGCGGCTTTACGCGCAGGATATCGCAGGGTCGCGTGCCCACGCGGCCATGCTGGCCGCGACAGGTATTCTTGAGCCTAGCGATGCCGAGGCGATCGGAAAAGGGCTGCTCACCGTCTTGTCAGAGATTGAAACGGGCGGTTTTCCCTTCCGTGTCGAACTGGAAGACATCCACATGAATGTGGAGGCGCGGCTGAAAGAGATCATCGGTGAACCTGCCGGCCGCCTGCATACGGCGCGCAGCCGCAATGATCAGGTGGCGCTGGATTTCCGGCTGTGGGTGCGCGACCAGTGTGATGCGGCGATTTCCGGGCTGACGGCATTGATGCAGGCCTTTGTCGCGCAGGCCGAGGCAGGGGCGGATTGGGTGATGCCGGGCTTCACGCACCTGCAAACCGCTCAGCCGGTCACATGGGGCCATCACATGATGGCCTATGTGGAAATGTTCGCGCGTGACAGATCGCGTTTCGAAGATGCCCGGCGGCGGATGAACGAATGCCCGCTGGGCGCGGCCGCGCTTGCGGGCACGTCCTTCCCGATCGACCGGCACCAGACGGCAGGCGCGCTCGGGTTTGACCGGCCGACGGCGAACAGCCTTGATTCTGTCTCTGACCGCGATTTCGCGCTGGAGTTCCTATCGGCCGCCAGCATCTGCGCCATGCACCTGAGCCGTTTTGCCGAGGAGCTGGTGATCTGGTCTTCGGCGCAGTTCCGCTTTGTCCGGCTGTCGGACAAATGGACGACGGGGTCGTCGATCATGCCACAGAAGAAGAACCCCGACGCGGCCGAATTGCTGCGGGCCAAGCTGGGCCGGATTTTGGGGGCGACCGTGGCGCTGTTCACCGTGATGAAGGGCCTTCCGCTGACCTATTCGAAGGACATGCAGGAAGACAAGGAACAGGTCTTCGACGCCGCCGATACGCTGATGCTGGGCCTTGCCGCGATGACGGGCATGGTCAGCGACATGACGGCGAACCGCGAAAGCCTTGCTGCCGCCGCTGCCAGCGGCTTTTCCACCGCAACCGATCTGGCCGACTGGCTGGTGCGGGCGCTGAACCTGCCCTTCCGTGAGGCCCATCATGTCACCGGGACGCTTGTTGCAATGGCCGAGGCCCAGGGCTGCGATCTGCCCGACCTGACACTGGCACAGATGCAATCGGTGCACCCCGGCATCCGGGCCGAGGTGTTCGAGGTGCTGGGCGTGGAAAACTCGGTCCGGTCGCGCATGTCCTATGGCGGTACGGCCCCCGATCAGGTGCGCGCCCAGGTTGCCCGCTGGAAATCCCTGTTGCCCTGAAAGCCAAGGAAAGCCCCGGTGATGCGCTTTGTCCTGTTCCTTGCCCTGATGCTGGCCGCCTGCGCTGACCCGCGGCTCAATGCCGGGGTGTCTATCGGACCGGGCGGGGTGGCGGTTTATCCGTCCGTGTCGGGACGGGTGGGCGGGGTTGGCGTGGCCATCAGCCCATGAGGTTTGCGATGAAGCTTTTCAGTCTTTTTACCGCGCTTTTCCTGCTTTCGGCCTGTGGGGCCGATGGCCCGCCCGAACCGCCGGGCGTGAACGTTTCGGCCGAGGTGCAGTTGGGTGTGACCAGCCGCTGACCTGCGGCAAAGGGCAGTGGTCACGGCCCCGCCGAACACTATCTACCCCCGCAAAAGGTTCATTCGACAGAAGAAAGGCTGCCCATGTCGCCACTGCGTCTTGGCTATCTTGTCCTTGCGATCTGGGGGGCGATCCATCCGATGTACTGGTTTGTCACCTACATGCGGGAAACGGGTACCGGGCTTTCGGGGCTGATCGACGCCTGGTATGTGAATGCCTCGACCACCGGATTGACATGGGATCTGACGATTGCGGCCGTCACGCTGACGGTCTGGATCGTGGCGGAAACCATGGCGCGGCGGAACTGGCTGGCATTGGTGGCCATTCCGGCCACCTTCTGCATAGGGGTCAGTTGCGGCCTGCCGCTGTATCTGTTTCTGCGCACCCGCCCCGTTGGTTAAAGCGTCAGGATGGTCTGGCCCGTGGTGGCGCGTGCTTCCAGCGCGCGATGGGCATCGGCCACCCGTTCCAGCGGGAAGCGCTGGTCGATTCGGATCCTCACGGCC
>JALQTL010000097.1 GCA_023260935.1 Paracoccaceae bacterium | reverse complement strand
TGACGATCGCAGTGAAGGTGGCCTTAGCGTCTCGTCCGACAGCCATTCACGCACCACCCTTCACTGCCATGCCTCGACCAACAACATCAGGTCGCGACGACTCTGCCGGCGCACCACATCGGGCGGCCAGCCGAACTTGCGAGCACACAACACGATCAGGTCGTCGCCTGATCGGAATCCGTCACTTTTGGGTCGGGCAGCCCATCGGTGAACTGCGTCGGGATCGTCTCAACCGGGTCGAACGACAGCAGGTCGATCATCCCCCGCAACGTCACCCCGGTCGGAGCCTCCACCCCAAGATGCTTGCAGCACTCGGCGATGATCGCCTTCGCCGCCACGGCGTCACCGATCGGGCTAGCGGTCATGATCCGCGCCCACGTCTTGCCGGTCGCGTCCTGGTGGACGGCGACGAGGCAGGGCACGCCGCCGCCCTTGGTGTATTCGCCGCGCACGGTGTGGCCGGGCCCTTTGGGTGCCATCATGATGACGTCAACACCAGGCTTCGGCTCGATCAGGCCGAAATGCACGTTCAGGCCATGGGCAAAGGCAATCGCCGAACCTTCACGCAGGTTATCATGCACATATTTCTTGTAGGTCTCGGCCTGCAATTCATCGGGCATGGTGAACATGATCAGGTCACACCAAGCGGCGGCGGCGGCGATATCCATCACCTTCAGCCCTTCGGCTTCGCATTTCTTGGCCGAGGCCGAGCCGGGGCGCAGCGCCACGACGATGTTCTTTGCGCCCGAATCGCGCAGGTTCAGCGCATGGGCGTGGCCTTGGCTGCCATAGCCGAGGATGGCAACCTTCTTGTCCTTGATCAGGTTGATGTCGCAGTCACGATCATAATAGACGCGCATGGCGGTCCCTTTCCTTGATGATGGCGTGGACAATAGGGGCAGTCCGGCGTGATCGCGTGCATTTTTTGACAATCTTGGCCAGTCGTGAAAAATATCATGCGCAGTTCTCTTGAAGAATGGAAAAATCATGCAGATTGATGCGGCCGACCGGCGTATCCTGCGGCATTATCTGGATGATCCGGGGCAGGACCGTGCCACGCTGGCAGACCGCGCAGGCGTGACACCGGCAACCCTGTGGCGGCGGCTGGAACGGTTGCGCGATGCCGGCGTGATCCGGTCCGAAGCTGCGGTGATCGATTGGCGCGCGCTTGGATACGCGGTGGAGGTTTCCTTGCGCTTCACGCTGGACAAGACCAACCCGCGTGCCTTTGACGAATTCATCGTTGCCGCCCGCGAGGTGCCGGAAGTGGTGGCCATCGAAACCTTCCTTGGCCGTGTCGATGTGCGGCTGAACGTCATCGCCCGCGACATGGCTCAGTATCAGGAGATTTACCGCCGCCGCATCCTGACCCTGCCGCATATCGCGGAACTGGAGGCGCTGATGCTGATTGCCACCATCAAGGATGTCGGGGGGCTGCCGCTGTGATCGACCTTGATGATACCGACCGGGCGATCCTGCGTGCGCTTGCACTGGATGGCATGCTGTCGGCGGGAGAGGTCGGGCGCCGCCTTTCCCTTTCCCAGCCCGCAGCCTGGCGACGCATCCGGCGGCTGGAAGAGGCCGGGGTGCTGGCCGGGCGGCGGGTAGAGGTGGACAGGGCGGCCTTAGGTTTCGGGGTGACGGTGTTTCTTGGGGTGAAGCTGGCCACCAAGGGCCGCGTCAGTCTGGAGGATTTCGAACGCGCGGTTACGGCTATTCCGGAAGTGCAGGTGGTGCAGCATGTGCTGGGCCTGTTCGATTACCGCCTGCGGGTGGTGGCCCGTGACATTGCCGATTTCGAGAGGGTTCTTCGGCGGCGGATCATGACCCTGCCCGGGGTGGGGCAGGTCGAGGCGAATGTGCTTTTGACCGAAGAGTCGCGCCCCGGACCACTGGCCTGAGCGGGGCTGTCTGCCCCCCGCGTCCTGCGGATGCCCCTCGGGGGATATTTTGACCAGATGAAAGGGTTTTCGCGCCGTCGGAATAGGGTAATGTCGGCGAGACAGAGGAGAGCCCCAGAATGCCAGCATTGCACGCCCATATCGACCCCGATGGATTGGAAGAATTTTCGGTGGTCTTTACCGACCGCAGCCTGAACCACATGTCTGCCCGGTTTCAGCAGGCCATGCGCGATGTGTCGGGCATGCTGAAGGAGGTCTATCACGGCAGCGCCGTCGCGCTTGTGCCCGGGGGCGGTACCTATGCGATGGAAGCGGTGGCCCGCCAGTTTGGTCAGGGCCGGGTGCTTGTGCTGCGCAATGGCTGGTTTTCCTATCGCTGGAGCCAGATCTTCGAGGCCGGGGGTTTTGCGCGCGAGGTTTCGGTCGTGATGGCCCGGCAGACCGGCAACGATGTCCGCGCGCCCTATGCCCCGCCCCCTATCGAAGAGGTGGTGGCTCGCATCCGCGAGACGCGGCCCGAAGCCGTCTTTGCCCCGCATGTGGAAACCAGTGCCGGCATCATCCTGCCCGATGATTATATTCAGGCCATGGCAGCCGCCGCGCATGAGGTGGGGGCGCTGATGGTGCTGGATTGTATCGCCAGCGGCTGCATCTGGGTGGACATGGCCGCCACCGGGGTGGATGTGCTGATTTCCGCCCCGCAGAAGGGCTGGTCAGCTTCGCCCTCGGCCGGGGTGGTGATGCTGAGCCCCGCGGCAGAAGCGAGGCTGGAGGAAACCATGTCGAACAGCTTTGCGATCGACCTGAAGAAATGGCGTGCGATCATGGCAGCCTATGAGGCGGGCGGGCATGCCTATCATGCCACCATGCCCACCGATGCGATCATGGGCTTTCGAGATGCCATGGCGGAAACGCGGGAAATGGGGTTTGCAGAGGCGAAGGCCGCACAATGGGCACTGGGGGCTGCCGTGCGCGAGATGCTGGCCGCGCGGGGGGTGCGCTCGGTGGCGGCAGAGGGCTTTGGCGCGCCCGGCGTGGTGGTCAGCTATACCGACGATCCGGCCGTGCAGAACGGGGCGAAGTTTCGCGCCGAAGGGTTGCAGATAGCTGCCGGCGTGCCCTTGCAGGTGGGCGAGGGGCCGGAGTTCAAGACCTTTCGCCTTGGTCTTTTCGGGTTGGACAAGCTGAAGGATGTGCCGGGCACAGTTGCACGTTTGCAGCGGGCGGTGGAGGCGGTGCTTTAGGCGCCGCCGTCCCCGGTCTCAGCGCAGGCCCAGCCCTGCGCGCATCAGCGTCTTGCGCACGGGGGGCACAGAATAAAGCGCATTCAGCGCCGTGGCGCGCAGGTCTCGCAAGCCTTGCGCGCCCATCATCGAGGCGCGGTTCAGCATGTCGATGCCGCGAATACGGGCCTGCACGTCAAGGTGCCGCTGGCTGTGATAGGCATCCAGCATGGCCGCACTTCCCAAATCGTCCGGCGTAGCCTTGGCCAGTTCCAGAAGCACGCGCAGGTCGGCCAGGCTCATGTTCAGGCCCTGTGCGCCTATTGGGGGCATCACATGCGCCGCCTCGGCCATCAGGGCGCAGCGTTCGCCCGACATCCGGCTGGCGATCTGGCTGATGATGGGCCAGACGGTCAACTGGCTGGCCAGCGTCAGCGGGCCAAGGATATGGCACGAGCGCTGGTTCATCTCGGCTTCGAATTCAGCCACGGGCAGGGCCTGAAGGCGGGCGACATTCGGCCCCGTTTCCATCCAGACCACGGCAGAGGAGGGCATGCCGTCGCGGTCTGGCAGCGGCACCAGCGTGAAAGGGCCGCCTGATCGGTGAATCTCGGTCGAGACGTTGTTGTGCGGGATGGGGTGGGTGACGGCAAAGGCAAGCGCCTTTTGCCCGTATCGGATGGTCTGCACAGGGATGTCGAGCGCCCGGCGCACCAGCGAGTCGCGGCCATCTGCCCCGATCACAAGGCGGGCACGGACACGCGTGCCATCGGACAGGGTGGCCAGTGCCTCGGTCTCGCGGGTCAACAGGCGTTGGGTGGCCGTGCCGGGCCGGAAATCGACGTTCGGCAGTTCCGCAAGCCGTGCCACCATTTCCCGCCGCAGCAGCCAGTTCGGCAAGTTCCAGCCAAAGGGCAGGTCTGACAGATCGGCGGCGTCGAAATCCTTGACGATGCGGGGTTCGGGTTCCGGTCCGCCGGCATCGACGATGCGCATGATCTGCAAGGCGGCGGCATGGGGTTCCAGCCGTTCCCAAAGGCCCGCGGCCTGAAGCACGGGGATGGACGGGTGCAGGAAAGCGGTGCTGCGCAGATCGGCCCCGGCCTGATCGGCGGCCATGACCGGGGGGGTGGGGTCCAAGCAGATGACGCGATAGCCGGCGCTGCCAAAGGCCGCCGCCGCGGTCAGCCCGGCGACACCGCCGCCGGAAATCAGGATATCGGTTTCAATGCTGTCCATTGCGGCCTCCCCATGCGGTGATCATAGGCGGCGGCGCGGCGAAGGCGAAGCGACAAAGCGCCCCAAGCCCGTGCCGGCCGCTTGGGGCAGGTTGTCAGGGTCAGGCTTCAGGGCCGGCTGATGGCAAGGAACAGGATGAACATCACCGGCACCACCACCAGCGCGGCCATCGTCAGCACGACCGGGCCAATCATCACGGCCGCAGCAACCAGCACGATCAGGGCCAGAAGGATTCCCAGGATAAGCAGCGTGGGCCCCGAAATACCCCTG
Organism: Paracoccaceae bacterium; assembly: GCA_023260935.1. Classification (GTDB taxonomy): domain Bacteria; phylum Pseudomonadota; class Alphaproteobacteria; order Rhodobacterales; family Rhodobacteraceae; genus Pseudotabrizicola. The sequence continues at coordinate 5,441 of JALQTL010000097.1, read as the reverse complement.
CGCGGGGCGGTGGTGGTGGCTGAGGCGGATGTCATGGTGGCGCTGCTCATGGGGCGTTCCTTTTGCTGCGGTGCAGCACGGGACATAGGGACGCCTCAGCCTGCGCAACAGGGGACTGAATGCCGCAGGCAAGAGTCAGCTTTTCACCAGACGGCCCAGAAAGTCGGTCAGATCGGGTGTGTGGTGGTGGATGTGGGGGGCGGGTTCCGGCTCTGGCGCGACGTGGATCGTCTGCATGCCCATGGCATGGGGGGCGGCCAGATTGCGGGCATCATCTTCGAACATGGCGGCCCGCGTCGGGTCCAGCCCGTCCTGCGCGAAGATCGCCTCGAAAGCCGCGCGTTCCGGCTTTGGCCGGAAACCCGCATGCTCGACCCCATAGACGGCATCGAAGACCCCCGCCAGCCCGCGTGCTTGCAGCACTTTGGCGGCATAGACGGTGTCGGCATTGGTATAGACGATGCGGCGGCCCGGCAGGGCCTTCAGGTGGCGGGCCAGATCGGGGTCGGGCGTCAGCGGGGAAAAGTCGATGTCATGCACATCGGCCAGATAATCCATCGGCTCGATCCCGTGTTCGTGCATCAGCCCGGCCAGCGTGGTGCCGTAAAGCGCCCAATAGCTTGCGCGAAGATGGTTGGCCTGTTCGTGGCTGACCGACAGGCGGCGCGCGACCCACGAGGTCATCCGCTGTTCGATCTGGTCGAACAGGCGCATGGCCGGGGGGTAAAGGGTATTGTCCAGATCAAAGACCCAGGTGGTCACATGAGAGAAGCTGCTGTGCGTCATGGCCGAGACATAGCCTGCGGGGGGGCCTGCGGCAATGGCGTCGCGCGGGGGGCGGGCTGCTGCCTTGCCAAGGGCCGGTGCGGGCTTGTAGCCTTTGGCGGCGGAAGGCCCGTGACATGGGCGCGATGGAACGGGAAAAGACAGTGCAGAAAGACGCTTACACGCTGATCCTCGAGGCGATCGAGGCAGGCATCTACAAACCCGGTGACAGGCTGGTGGAATCCGAACTGGCCGAAAGGCTGGGCGTCAGCCGCACCCCGGTGCGCGAGGCGTTGCAGCGGCTGGAAACGCAATCCATGCTGAGCCGGGATGGCCGCAGCCTGATTGTGGCCAGCCTTGACCATAACCAGCTGGCCGAGCTTTACGCCGTGCGCACGGAACTGGAAGGGCTGGCCGCCCGGCTGGCCGCGCGACACGCCACGGATGAGGAAATCCGCGTGCTGCGCGGTATGGTCGAGGATGACCGCGCGCTGATGGACCAGCCGCGCGAACTGGCGCGGGCCAACAAGCGGTTTCATCGGCAGATCCATCTTGCCAGCCACAACCGCTTTCTGGTGCAGCAGCTTGATCTGGTGCATCGCTCGATGGCGCTGATGGCCACCACGTCGCTTGCGGCCGAGGGGCGCAGTGAAGTGGCTCTTGCCGAACATGACCAGATCGTTGCCGCGATCGAGGCGCGGGATGGCGAGGCCGCCTATCAGGCCCTGAAAACGCACATCAGCCGCGCCTTCGAAACCCGGCTGCGGGTGGATGCGGGAGAATTGCGCCTGAAGGGCTGAGCACTTCGCAGGTTTTCGAGCCGCCGGTCGGCGGCCATGTCGAAATGGCCGTGGGTGGTCTTGTCCCAATAGAAGGGACGGCGCAGCACCTCCCACAGGGCCTTGTAGCCGGCCAGCACCCCCAGCGGAAAGTAAAGGTGCAGCGTGGGCACCCAGAGCGGGCTGAGCTTTTGCCCTGAAAGTCGCAAGCCGACCACGCCCATGGTGATGTTGACCAGTTCGGAAAACAGGAACGTACCCATCAGCAGAAGGAATGCCCCCTGGGGCAGGGCATCTGCGATCGGGTGCGGCAGGCCGAAGAAGGCCAGCCAGAATGACCATAGCACCGGCGCCAGCAGGAATTGCGACAGGGTGCCCAGAAACAGCACCTGAAAGCCAAAGAACTGCCAGGGCCCAAGTTCGGCCAGCAGGCGGCGCGGGGCGCGCATATGCGTGGCCCAAGTCATCATATAGCCCTTGAGCCAACGCGAGCGTTGCTTGACCCAAGGCAGGGCACGGCAGTTCGCCTCCTCTCGCGTCACGGTATCGATCCAGTCGGTGCGATAGCCGTGGCGATAGAGGCGGATGCCCAGATCGGCGTCTTCTGTCACGTTATGCGCGTCCCATCCCCCCACGGCCTCTAGCGCGGGACGGCGGAAGAAAAGCGTGGTTCCTCCAAGCGGTATGGGCAGGCCAAGGCGCAGCATGCCGGGCAGCACCAGACGGAACCACGCGGCATATTCGATGGTGAAGCAGCGGGCGAGCCAGTTGGTGCGCGGGTTGTAGAAATCGAGAACACCTTGCAGGCAGGCAACTTCGGCCCCGCGCTGATGAAAGCGGTCGACAACCCGCTGGATCTGGTCGGGGGCGGGGGCATCCTCGGCGTCATAAATCCCGATGATGGAGCCCCTGCAATGTTCCAGCGCGAAGTTGAGCGCGCGCGGCTTTGTCTGCACCCGACCGCGGGGGGCCACCAGCACGCGCAGCCACGGGGGAAGGTCAAGCCCGGCAAGGGCCGTGCGTGTCTGGGCGTCATCCTCTTCGATCACAAGGAGGACATCCAGCAGGTCATGCGGGTAATCGATGCGGGCCAGCCTTTCGATCAGGCGGGGGGCGATGGTGCTTTCCTTGTAAAGCGCCACGATCAGCGACACGGTGGGCGGAATGGCAATCGTCGGGGGTGATGTGTCCGGCTGAAGGGCCTTCGCGCGTGCGGCACGGGCGGCGGCAAGGCCAGCGGCCAGCTTCAACCCGGTGGACAGCACCAGCGTCACCAGCACCCAAGCCACAAGCGCCCAAAGCGCCGCAAGCGGGGCGGCCAGCACCAGCGCCAGCGTCACCAGCGCGGCAAGGGCGGCATGCACCCCAAGGGCGCGGCGCGGCAGATCGCGGCAGCTTTCGCTGGCATCCACCCGCTCTTCCGCGGCCCGTGCCAGCCGGGGGCCGCGCAGATGCAGGATTGCCCGGCTGATGGCATCAGGGGTGGCAATGGCCATGCAGACGGGCCCGAACAGGGCGGTGAGGCGGTCACGATGGCGGGGGAATTCCTCGGGGTGCGCCGTGGCTACCAGCGTGGCCCCGCCCACCTGCGCCACGGGAAGAAGGCTGTGACGCAGACATTCGGCGATGCCCAGACGATCCATCAGCTGCACATCGGGGGTATGTGCCATCGGGTCGATCAAGGTGGTTTGCCAGTGCCGGGCCATGGCTTGCGCCAGATCGGCGGGCGACATCATCCCGCGCAGGGCAATGGATTGCGCCAGACGCCCCCGCCGCCATGACCGGGAGGCAAGGGCCTGAACCAGCGCGTCACTGGTGATCAGCCCTTCGCGCAAAAGCGCCAGCCCCAGCGTGCCGGCGGCGCCGGTTGGCCCTTCGGCTTGGGCAGGGGGAGGGGAGGCGCCCGGCGGAACAAGGCGATGCACCGAACCCGCCCCGGAGGGGGCAGTTGCGGCCTTTTGCTGGTGGGTCGCGCCCTGTTGCATCACAGCCCCTTCTTCAAAAGGGAGGCTGTCACGCGATGGTTAATGCCGGGTTAACCGCAGAGAAAAGATCAGGCGGCGCGGCGTTCGCGCATGGCGGCGGCGAAACGTTCGAACAGGTAATAGCTGTCTTGCGGGCCGGGGCTGGCTTCGGGGTGATACTGGACCGAAAACACCGGCTTGCCATCCACCGCGATCCCGCAGTTCGACCCGTCAAACAGGCTGACATGGGTTTCGCTGACGCCCTTTGGCAGCGTCTGGCTGTCCACGGTGAAACCGTGGTTCATCGAGGTGATCTCGACCTTGCCGGTGGTCATGTCCTTGACCGGGTGGTTGGCGCCGTGGTGGCCGTGGTTCATCTTGACGGTCTTTGCGCCAAGTGCCAGTGCCAGCATCTGATGGCCAAGGCAGATGCCAAACAGCGGCAGATCAGCCTTCAGCACCCCTTCGATCATCGGCACCGCATAGGTGCCGGTTGCGGCCGGGTCGCCCGGACCGTTCGAGAGGAACACGCCTTCGGGGTTCAACGCCAGCACATCCTCGGCCGTGGCGGTGGCGGGCAGCACGGTCACATCGCAGCCGGCACTGGCGAGGCAGCGCAGGATGTTGCGCTTGGCACCGTAATCGATTGCCACGACGCGCAGGCCATCGCCTTGCCGGGTTGTATACCCTTCGGGCCAAGCCCAACGTTTTTCGTTCCAGCGGTAGGATTGTGCGCAGGTCACATCCTTTGCCAGATCCAGCCCGACAAGGCCTTTCCACGCGCGGGCCTGAGCCACAAGCGCCTCGATATCAAAGACGCCATCGGGGTTGTGGGCAAGGGCCACATGCGGGGCACCCTGCTGGCGGATGGCGCGGGTCAGGCGGCGGGTATCGATACCGCCGACGCCGATCCGGCCCTTTTGAGCCAGCCAGTCGATCAGGTCGCCGGTGGCGCGCCAGTTCGACGGCTCTGTCGGATCCCATTTCACCACCATGCCGGCAGCCACCGGTTCGCCGGTTTCGTCATCTTCGGGGGTAACCCCCACATTGCCGATATGGGGGAAGGTGAAGGTCACGATCTGCCCGGCATAGGACGGGTCTGTCATGATCTCTTGATAGCCGGTCATGGCGGTGTTGAAGACCAGTTCGGCCACGGTCTGCCCGGTGGCGCCGAAGCCCTTGCCGTAGAAAAGGGTGCCGTCGGCAAGTGCAAGGCAGGCTGTTGGCTTCTGCGAGGCAGGCATGGCACGACTCTCCTTTGGGCAAATTGGGCGGAACCTACGGGGGATGGGCGCCGGGGTCAAGGCTTTGTCGCAAAAGGATTCCCAAGCGAATTCAGTGGCTTGGAAAAATCGGCGCCGGTTGTCCTTTGCCCGGCTTGGCTGTATTGTGACGCCGTGTGCCACAGCGGTGAAGGAAGCCCATGTCACTTCGTGATCGATTGCAGACCGCCTTGAAAGAGGCGATGAAGGCAAAGGCCGTGGACCGGCTTTCGACCCTGCGCCTGATCAATGCCGCCATCAAGGACCGTGAGATCGCCCTGCGGGGCGATGGGACGGAGCATGAGGTGGGTGATGCCGAGATCATGGCCATCCTTGGCAAGATGGTGAAGCAGCGTCAGGAATCCGCGCGCGCCTATGAAGAGGGCGGACGGCTGGAACTGGCGGAAAAGGAACTGGCCGAAGTCTCGGTCATTGAGGAATTCCTGCCCCGGCAACTGGATGCGGGGGAGGTGGAGGCGGCCATTGCCGAGGCGATTGCCGAGGCAGGGGCGGCCAGCATCCGCGACATGGGCAAGGTCATGGGCCAGATCAAGGCCAGGGCCGCGGGTCGTGCCGACATGGGCGCCGTCAGCGCGATGATCAAGGCACGGCTGGGCTGATACGGACTTGCCGGCCCGCGCCGGAACCAGCAGCTCACAGTTCCCGACTAC
>JALQTL010000089.1 GCA_023260935.1 Paracoccaceae bacterium | reverse complement strand
TTTCATCACATCGCAGCGCACACGGGCCACGCGTGTATTGGCCTTGTCGTTCATGAACAGGAAGCGCCCGTCATAGCGACCTTCCGTGAAAGACATGTGGACGTGGTGCAGGTCACCGTTCTGCGGGTATTCATGGCCATTGGCGGCCAGATACTTCTTCGTCTTCTCGGTCAGACCTTCGGTCAGAATCTTCTTCGATTCGTTGGTGATGCCCCAGCCGGTGGCCGAGCAGCGGTTGAACACCGGCACGCGCATCAATTCGCGCATCGACGGGATGCCAAGGATCCGCATTTCGCCAGACTGGCCCGAGGACCAGAAGCCGTAATATTCATCCAGTTGCCCCGGCGCTACCTCGGTCGAGGCACGGGCAGAGGTGGTGCCGGCCAGCGTGGCCGCGCCGATGGCGCCGCCGGTCAGCGCGACGCGGGCCGCCATGGTTCTGCCCAGTGGTGCGGCAAGGGCCGCCCCGGTGGCCGTTGCCCCCAGCAGGCCGCGGCGTGTGATCCCGTTTTTAAGTCCCTCAGACATGTTCTGTCCTTTCAATTGGCAGGTTGGGATTTGGGTGAGTTCGGGTGCCCGGTCAGATCGCGCGGCACGGCTGAACCCGTGGTTTCGCGGCGCTTCATCTTCTTGATGACAACCGGGCAGGTCGTCTTGGACTGATAAAGAACCTGGCAATGCAGGCAGTTGACGCATTCGTTCGGGTTGATCTCTCCCGTGGGGTGGATCGCCTGAACGGGGCACTGGTTGGCGCAGGTCTGGCAGGGGCTGCCGCATTCCTTGTAGCGCTTCAGCCAGTCGAACATGCGCAGCCGGGCGGGAATGGCCAGCGCCGCGCCCAGCGGGCACAGATACCGGCAATAGAAGCGTTCCACGAATAGCCCGGCCATCAACAGCGCGGCCACATAGGCCACGAAGGGCCAGGCGCGCATGAATTTCAGGATGATGGCAGTCTTGAACGGTTCCACCTCGGCCAGATGTTCAGCCTGTTCGATAGAGGCCAGCGACACCCCGAAAAGGCCAAGAAAGATCATGTATTTCAGGGGCCACAGCCGTTCATGCAGACCCCAGGGCAGGGTCCATTGCGGCACATGCAGCGCCCGGGCGATGCGGTTGGTGATTTCCTGCAACGCGCCAAAGGGGCAAAGCCACCCGCAATAGGCCCCTCGCCCCCAGAACAGCAGGGCAGCGGCTACGGCAAACCACAGGATGAAGGTCAACGGGTCCAGAAGGAAGGCCTGCCAACTGAACCCGCTGACCAGCGCGCCAAAGAGCGCCATCAGGTTCACCACCGAAAGCTGCGCATTGGCATACCAGCCCAGATAGACCAGCACGACGGTCAGAAAGCCCATGCGGAACCAGAAGAAGGCCCGGGCATTGCGGGTGGCGAAAGTCTGGAAGAAGAACACCAGCGTGAGCACCGCCAGAAGCGAGGCCGTGACAGCGATTTCCACCGTCTTGTCGGCCCAGATCCGTCTCCAAAGCGCCTGATGGGCCTGATCCTCGTCCTGCGCGGCCACTTCGGCTGCGGCGGCAGGGACTTCGCTTGCCGGCGGCGGCGCCACGCTGCGCAGGTATTGCGGGGGAAGCTGATAGCCAAGGTCGAAGGTGGTGAACAGCTTTTCGATCGGCCCTACCTCGCGGTGAACCAGAAGCTGGATGCGGAAGGGCCGTGTCGGATCAAACCCGGTATCGGCGGGGATCCTGAACAGATCGGCCTCGGTGAAGGCGGGGGCGCCTTCGGCTGCAAGCGCCACGATGCGCTTGTGCATCCGGTCGCGGAAACGCACCGACACATCATCCTGAATCAGCACAATGCGGTCGAAGATGCCGCCGCGCACATAGCCCGACCCCTTGAAGCTGTAGAGCCCGCGCCCGACGATGGCGATGGCGCTGTCACCCGGTTCCAGCCAGTTCGCAAGATTCCGCGCCTCGGCCTCGCCCAGAAGCGATGCGGCAATGGCGGGGTGCGAGACAAGCGCCGCCTGCATTTCGATGAAGGTGGTTTCCGGCGCCTGGTTAAGCGCGCGCTGTGTGGCACGCGGGTCGCCCAGCGCATCGAAGGCGGCGTTCACCTGTCCCACGTCCAGCGCGAGGCGCCGCAGCGTGCCATCGCCTTCCATTGTCATCCAGCCGGCAGGCGCCGTGGCATCGGGGTTCAGTTCAAGGCTTGGACCGGAGCTTTCCGTTTGCGCGGCCAGCCCGCCCAGACCCAACGCACGCGCAACCTTCAGCCCCGAGCGAACGATGGAATCGTCGATCACCATCACGGTGACGGTGGCACCGGAAATGATGTCCAGATCATGTGATGTCCCGCCCGATTCAGCCTCGGCCACCAGATCAAGCCCGGCGTAATCCGCGGCAAGCGCCTTCATCTTGGCATCAGGGATACCGATCAGAACGATGGGTTCGGAATGTTTGACCAGATTGACGCCAATCACCTTGGCATCGCCGTCAACGGCGACCAGCGTGTGAATCGGCTTGCCGGAATACCCGGTGGTGGAAACGAAATCGGAAGTGATGAAAGCCCAGCCGATGGTTTCGCCGCCCTTCAGCACCGGAACCACGGGAACATCGTCGCGCAAGGGCCCATAGGCTTCGGCGCCCGGCACAAGGGTAGCAGCGGGCACGTCGTCCAGAAACTTTGTCAGGATCGGTTCAGCCGCAGCAGCGACAACCGAAACGACAAGGCACAGCAGGGCGGCAAGAAAGCGGGTAAGCGTCATCGTCGGGCGTCCTCAGGTGTTCGCCCGTCGGTCTGTCACGAAGTAACCGCGCTGCACTTGACTAAACTCAAGCGTCGCAGGGATACGTCGCGCGACCGGCACAGATACAGCCGGTTTCCGCCCGTCGGCGGTAATCCGGGCCATCTGCGGGGGGCCTCGGGGCAGGGGTGCCGCAGGTTGTGGCGGCAGGATGGTGATGGTGGGTGCAGGCCAGTCGCCAAGCCGGGCGAAAGGCACCGTCAGTTGCCCAGAAACGGGCGCCGACAGGATCATGGGACCAGCCGAATGGCATATGTCGCAGTTGCAGCAGCCTGATTTTTCAGGTTCAGCGGGCTTTCCATCGGCATCAAGCCAGATGGTTTCTGCCCCGGCGTCCGCACATATGACCATGGGGACCAAACCCGCAGACCCGGCAGCACTGCTTGCAGAGAATACACCGAAAAAGCCCAGCGAAATCGCAAGAAGCACGCTTAGGAACTGATGCAAGATCCGGGACATGGCAAATGGATCGCGCTTCCTGGAAATTATCTCTTTGACATAAATCAATTCATGAATCGGAATTTGTCTGCGCGGCACAAGGATCCGGCCGGGCGAAGTCTTCGCCTTGCATGGACCCGGGCGTGGCGCGGGATGGGCCTTCCGCCTCGCGGATCAGGTGGCGGACCCAGACTGCGGCGGCCCATGTGGCCGGCAGGCCAAGGGGCAAGGACCAGACCAGCGCCGAAAGCGGCGACAGCGGCGCAAGGCCCAGCGGCTGCCAAAGCAACCCAAGGAGAAACAGGTTGATCGCCACGGCCCCTGTCGCAAAGGGCCAGAGGATTGCCGAAAGCCGCCACAGCCCTTCAGTGGCTGGTGCCGTCTTCGAAGGTGATCTTGTTCCAGACATTGTATTTTCCTGAAGGCTTGCGCATGGGAAGCCGCATCAGTTCCTGACGGGTGGCGGTATCGAAGACGATCACGGCACCATCGTCTTCCCAGATCGACACCAGCGCCCGGCTGCCATCGCGGGTGAATTCGGTATGGGCCACGGTCTTGCCGGGCTCTGGGCTGATCACGGCCACAAGGTCCAGCGTTTCCTTGTCGATGAGGTGCATTTCGCCCTTGTGCGGGCCGGTAAAGACATCGGCCCAGATCTGCGGGGCGCCATCGTGGCTGCGCAAGAAGAACCCGGGCCCCGAGGTTTCGATGGTCTTCACCAGCGACCAGTCCTGCATGTCGATCACGCTGATCCGGCCTTCGTTCAGATGCGGCACCGCCATCACTCGCCGGCCCTGCCGGACCCAGCTGATGCCAGACCCAAGATGCGGCATGCCGGGCAGCGGCAGGGTTGCGATCTCGCGCCCGACATCAAGGTTCACCACCACGCCGGTTTCGCCTTCGCGGTTCGCGCCGATCAGGTTGCGGTAATCGGGATCAAAGAAAAAATCATCCAGCGGGGCCGTCACGTCGATCCGGCGGCGTGCAAAAAGGCCCTTCTCGGCGGCAAGGGATTCCTCCATCCCCGCCTCGTGGCTATGCACAAAGCCATCATGAAAAGGGCCGGCATCGGGGTCCGTCGCCACCTCCCAGATCTCGGGCACGTCTTTCAGCGCAAGGACAAAGCTTTTGCGCTGCGGCGCCTGATAGACAGCGGCCACCCGGCTTTCGCGCCCGTCCCGGCCCTGCACCTGCAATACCTTTGCCACCGACAGGTCATCGGTCGAAAGAATGGTCAGCGTGGCTGGCAGGTAATTGGCCACCGCCAGCCACTTTCCATCATGGCTCATCGCGATATTGCGGCTGTTCAGCCCGGCGCGGACCCGGCCCACCTCGTGCAGCGACCAGATATCGTATTTCTGCACCCAGCCATCGCGCGACATGACAAAGACAAAGCGACCATCGGGGCTGAATTTCGGGCCGCCATGCACGGCAAAGGGGGTTTCGAACCTGTCCAGCACAGCGAAGGTATCGCCGTTCAGAACCGAGATATGGCTGTCGCCGGTTTCCACCACCAGCGTGATGTTCATCGGGTCGGCATCAAAGACCGGGGCCGGGGTGGCCTGATAATCCGCGCGCAGGCTGCGCGTGGCCATGATGGCCCCAGCGTCCCAGACCGGCGGCGCGGGCAGTGGCTGGCCCAGAAATTCAGCCACGGCAGCGATTTCTTCAGCGCTCAGCGTGCCCCTGAAGGCCGGCATTTGCGTCATGGCGCGGCCTTGGGCGATCACCGTCATCAGCTTTTCGCCCTTCAGCCGGCCAAGGCTTTCGGGGATCAGCGCCGGCCCCGTTCCGCCCAGCCGGGTTTCCGCATGGCAGCTGGCACAAAGATCGGCATAGATGGTGGCGCCATCGGGCGCTGCATGGGCGGGGTGGGCCAGCAGGCTGCCGGCCAGAAGACTAAGCGAAGCGATGCGCCGGATCATGGCTTTTTCCCCTGAACGGCGTGACGGTCAGACGCTGGGCCGCGTCATCGACGCCGATTTCGGCATTGGTCATGTAACAGGCCGGATCTTCGGCCCAAGGGTCGCCCGAAACCTGAAGCGCGCGGATGCGGGTATTGCCGCCGCAGATGTCCTTGAAGGCGCAGGCCCCGCAGCGCCCCTTCAGCGGTCGCGGCCGCTGGCGCAGCGTGGCCAGCATCGGGTCTGACCCGGTCCACAGGCTGCTGAAACTGTCGGTCTTGACCGACCCCACGGTGTAATCCGACCAGTAGGTATCGGGATGCACCTTTCCCTGTGGATCGATGTTGGCCACGCCAAGCCCGCTGGAATTGCCGCCCCAGGCTTCCAGATGCGCGGCCACATGGGCCACGCGGTCGGCATGGAAGTTCCGTTCCGCCCAAGCCAGGAACCAGACAGCATCGGTATCGTTGTTGCCGGTGACAATTTCCAGCGGCCGCCCGCCCTCGATCGCGGCCCAGGCCCGGCCAATCAGCACATCCATCGCATTTCGGGTGCGGGTATGGGCGGTATCATCGCCCCGGTGCTTGTCGCCACGCCCGGCATAGACCAGATGCGACAGATAGAACTTGTCCACCCCTTCGGCTTCGCACAGGTCCAGCATCGCGGGCAGCATGTCGGCATTGTCTTCGGTGATGGTGAAGCGCAGGCCCACCTTGACCCCCCGCGCCTTGCAGGCGCGCACCCCGGCAAGGGCCTCGTCAAAGGCGCCGTCCACCCCCCGGAACCAGTCATTCATGGCCCCGATGCCATCCAGCGAGATGCCGACGTAATCAAACCCCAGATCTGCGATCCGGTCGATATGCGGGGCCACCCGGGTGCCGTTCGTCGACAGGCTAAGGTGGCGGAACCCCAGTTCCCGCGCCCGTTCGGCAAGGGAAAAGAAATCGAAGCGCGAAAGCGGCTCGCCACCCGAAAGGATCAGTGCGGGAATGCCAAAGGCATGCAGGTCATCCAGCACCGCCATCGCCTGTTCATGCGAAAGCTCGCCCGGAAAAGGCACATCCGCGCTGGTAGTATAGCAATGCCGGCAGCGCAGGTTGCAGCGCCGGGTCAGGTTCCAGATCACCACCGGCTTGACCGCTCCGTTGCGCCGACGCACGGGAGTGGGATCTGTCAGTTCGCGCATGTATTGGGTCAGCCGGAACATGCCTCAGCCTCCTTCGGCGAAGCGCATGCCTGTCTTTTTCAGGATGCGGGTGGAATACAGGATGTCATGGCTGCGGCAGGCAGGGCCCAGAATGCGGGCAACTTCGGCCCGCTTTTCTTCCACCTCGTCGCGGCTGGCGCCGTGGATCATGGCAAACAGGTTATAGGGCCATTCAGGCAGGCTGCGCGGGCGCAGATAGCAGTGGCTGACGAAGGGCAGCGCGCCAACCCTTTCGCCCAGTGGTTCGGCCTGCGCATCCTCCACATCCCAGACGCTCATCCCGTTGGCGACCATCCCCAGTGCGTAATGATTGGGCGCCACGGCAATCCTGCGGATCACACCGGCTGCCTGCATTGCGGCCATGCGGTCGATCACCGCTGCCTCGGAAAGGCCCAGCCAGCTTCCGACCTCGGCGAAGGGATGGGGCGTCAGCGGCAGCCCGCCCGCGGTGGCCTGAAGAATGCGCTTGTCGATGGCGTCGATCATCATGCGTTGACCCGGAAGCCGATGAAGAATTCTTTCAGTTTAGGGAAAAGATGAACCATCAGGCCCGTCTCTTCCGTGATCTGCGCCGCCACCCGTGCAATCTGTTCCGACCGTTCGCAGGCCAGCACGAACCACATGTTCAGGTGGTGCTGACGTTCATAATTATGGGCAACCTCGGCATGGGCATTGACCAAAGTCATGACCTCGTCGAAACGCCCTTCCGGCACCGACATGGCGCACAGGCAAAACGCCCCGCCCATGGCCGCCGCATCCAGAAACGGGCCAAAACGGGTGATGGCCCCGATCTCCCGCAGGCGCGAAATGCGGTCCACCAGCGCGTCTTCGGTAAGGCCGGTTTCACCGGCCAACGCCGCAAAGGGGGCGGGCACGATCGGCAGCCCGTCCTGAAGGCGGTTGATCAGCACCCGGTCGATGCCATCCAGTGCGTCCGAAGGAAGGGCTTTGCGTTTCATGCGACCTCGGCAATCCTTGCGCCCGACTGCTTGAAGCAGCGGGTGGAAAAGAGAACCCGGTGCGGCACCCCCGCAAGCTCTGGCAGGCGCCGCGCGCCATCCAGCACCTGCAAGGCCTGCGCGCGGCTTCTGGCGTGGATCATGCAATACAGCCGGTAAGGCCATGCCCCCGGCACGGGGCTGCGCTCATAACAAAGCGTTACACCCGGATGCGCGGCAAGGCGGCACCCGGCCTGCCCAACGGCCTTGGCGGGAATATCCCAGACGACCATGGCGTTCGATGTCCAGCCCAGCGCGCGGTGCCGCACGATCACCCCCAGTCGGGTGATGATGCCCGCCCCCAGCAGCAGCGCGATGCGCTGCAAGACCTGCGCCTCGCTGCGGCCCAGCCTTGTGGCCAGCGCGGCAAAGGGGGCCTCAATCAGCGGCAACCCTTCGGTCAGCGCCTGCAAAAGCGGGCGGTCGGCATCCGTCAGGATCTGCGGCACCGCTTCGCGCCCGCCCGTCATCAACGCAGGGGGCCCAGACAGGCGGAACCCCAGATCGATGTTGAACGCGCGGCGCAACCGCAGGTCCATGACCCGCAGGCCGCTTTTGCGGGAAATCCTGTCCAGTGCGGCCGCAAGCTCCGCCCCATCCGCCGCGGTAGCCACGAACCAAAGGTTCCACTCTGCCTCGCGCAGGTAGGAATGGTTTACTCCCGGTTCCGCGCCCACGATGGCCGCCACCGCCTCCACCCGGTCTTCGGGCACGGCCATGGCGGCAAGGGTTGATGCCCCGATGGTATTGGGCCGCACCGTGGCCCCGACCCGGGCAATCCGCCCCTGCGCCTGCATCCGCGACAACCGGTCCAGCACCGAAGCCTCGCACAGACCAAGCTGGGCGGCCATCCGACGGAAGGGGCGCGGGTCCAGCGGCAGGTCGCGCTGGAAATCATCCAGCAATCGCGCGTCCAGGGGATCGATCCGGTCCATCGCCTAAAGCCCCGGCCGGTGCGCACGCGCGGTAAAAAAGATGCCCGAAGGCGCCTTGGCCTCGATCTCCCCCAGCTTTTCGCGGCTGCGGGTGTCATAGATCAGCACCCGGTTGTCATCGCGGCTGGAAATCCAGACCTCGGCCCCGCGGGGCGCGAATTCCATATGCAACACCGCCTTGCCCGGCGTCAGCGTGGCCACCACGCTGTGATCGCGGCTGTCGACCACCTGCACGGTATCGTTCAGCGGGGTCGCAAAGTTCACCCAGACATAGGGTGAGGCAGGCTGCGCGATGATGAAGACGGGCTGGCCATGCACAGGGGTGCGGCCCGTTTCCTGAAGGCTTTGCCGGTCTACCCACAGGATTTCATGCTGGCCCACAGCCGGCAGGGCATATTGGCCTTCGGCAAAGGCCCAGCCCTGAAGATGCGGCATCTTGTAGACCGGCAGATCTTCCGACGGCTTGCCGTAATCCTTCAGGAACTTCACCGGCTTCGGCGTGGCAGACCACAGATCGAAGGCCGTCACGCCCTTTTCCCCGAACAGGCCCACCAGATAGGTATGGGCATCATCCGTCAGCACCGCATCAAAGGGGTTTTTGCCCGCGTTGCCGATCAGGGTCACCTGCGGCTCCGCGGCCGAGAAATCGCCCAGGAATACCTCGCCCGTGTCCCAGACCGTCCAGGCAAAGCGGCGGCCGGGCACATCGACAAGGCCGATGGTCTTTCCGGCAGCGGGAATGTCGGCGACCAGCGCCAGCGTATCGGCGTCAAACACCTTCACCCCGCCGGGTTCGTAGTTGGAGACGGCAACAAGGCGGCCATCATCGGAAATCGCCCCACCGATGGAATTGCCGGCCTGCACGCTGCGCGCCACCACCTGCCGCGACAGCATGTCAACCTTGGAAAGCCCGCCATCGCGGCCAAAGACGAAGGCAAAGCGTTCATCAGGGCTGTAGGTCATCGACGCATGCGACAGATCGCCAAGCCCTTCGACGCGGCCCACCGCCGCCCGGTCTGACCGGTCCACCACCAGAAGGCTGCCGGTCGCGCGTTCGATGACCAGACCCAGATCACCCGTGGCCTGCGCAAGGGCAGGCAGGGGCTGCAAGGGCAGAGAAAGAAGGGCAAGGGCAAGAAGGCGGTTCATGGGCTTTCCTTCGTTTTCAGATAGTCGGCAATCCACATCGCCTCATCCTCGGTCAGAAGCGGGCGCCACGGCGGCATGGCCGTGCCGGGAATGCCGTCAAGAATGACAAGGGCCAGGATTTCGGGATCAGCCTCGGCCAGCGCCTGCGCGGTCAGCGGGCGGCCAAGGCCGCCCTTCAGCGTCAGCCCGTGGCATGACCCGCAATCCTGAATCACCATATGTTCAAGCGCCATCGCCCGGTCTGGCGCCACATCTGCCATTGCCGGCATCGTGCAGACCAGAAGGGCGCAAAGGCTACGCATGGGTCAGAACCCCGCCAAGGGCATCTTGCAGCAGGCTGCATTCGTCCAGCAGGCTGACGACATGGCCGATGATGAACAGCACCGGTGCTTCGGGCGCCGCCTGTTCCACCGCCGCCGCGATGCCGGCAAGGCAGGACACGACCCGCGTCTCACGCGGGGTGGTGGCCGAGGCAATAGCCAGCACCGGCAGATCGGCCGGCATGCCGTGGACCATCAGCTTTTCGGCGATTTCGGCAATGTTGGACACGCCCATGTAGACAACCAGCGTGGTTTCCACATTGGCAAGCGATGCCCAGTCCAGATCAAGGCTGGCATCCCGGGCCCGGTGCCCGGTGACATAGCGCACGCCGGTGGCAAGCCCCCGGTGCGTCAGCGGCACACCCGTCGAGGACGCCGCCCCCTGGGCCGAAGTGATACCCGGCACATAATCGCAGGAAACCCCGGCGGCGCGGCATATCGCGGCTTCTTCCGAACCGCGGCCAAAGATCAGCGGATCGCCACCTTTCAGGCGGGCCACCCGCAGGCCCTGACTGGCCAGATCAACCAACATCGCGTTGATGTCTTCCTGGGGCACCTTGTGGCAACGGGGCAGCTTGCCCACGTCGATGCGCTGCACATGGGCCGGGATCAGCGCCATGATCTCGGGGCTGACCAGCCGGTCGAACACGACAACATCGGCAGTCTGGATCAGGCGAAGGGCCTTGACCGTCAGCAGGTCCGGGTCGCCCGGGCCCGCGCCGATCAGGTCGACATGGCCCCGCGACACCGCGCTGTTGCGTTCAATCGAAAGGTCTTTCATGGCTGTCGGTCCCCGACTGGCTGTGATGGAAAGGAAGGCAGGGGTTTGCGGTGGCGCACGCCCCTGCAAGGTCTTCCCGGGCAATATTCCCGCCCGGGAAGGGGCTGCTGGCGCAGGATCAGTAGACGTCGTCCCGGGTGTTCAGCACGTTGAACTTGCCGGTCGGGGTGATCATCCGCGGGTCTTTGATGACCTTCTTCAGTTCCAGCGTCTTGTCATCGACAACAACGATGGCGCTTTCCTTGTCTTTCGCATTCCAGACCGAGAACCAGACTTCGGTGCCTTCCTTGTTGAACTCGGGCTGCACCACGCGCGGCTGACCATCGGCAATGCCCGCCCACTCGCCGATCGGCAGGGTGGTGAATTCGGGATCAACCGATGTGTCACCCCCCATCGCAGCAATGTCGAACACCGCGACCGAGGCCGAGGTTTCCGCATCGGGGTTCAGCGGCGCGTCAACGTAAAGATGCGTGCTGTTCGGGTGGGTCTTGATGAACAGCGACCCGCCACCAAGGGCATAGAAGCTATCGACGATCTTCCACGCCTGATCTGGGTGGCCTTCCGGGTCTGTCCCGATCAGCGCAACGGATTCGTCGCCAAGGTGGCTGGTCGACCAGACCGGTCCGAAGACGGGGTGGTTGAAGTTCGCGCCCCGGCCCGGGTGCGGGGTCTGCCCGCCAGTTTCGACCAGCGCGGTTAGCTTGTCTTCCTTGGTATCCACCACCGCTATCTTGCCGCGGGCATTGGCTGCCACAAGGAAGTAGCGCTTCGACGAATCGAATCCGCCGTCATGCAGGAAACGCTCGGCCTCGATCTCGGTGACCTTCAGGTTCTTCAGGTCGGTGATGACAAGCTTTGTAAC
>JALQTL010000079.1 GCA_023260935.1 Paracoccaceae bacterium | reverse complement strand
CGGCAACAACAACCCCACGGGTGTTGAAGTGCGCCGCGGGTCCAAGGAAGAAGCACAGAAAGACACCGTGCCGTTCTGGCCCTACTTCGTGATCAAGGATCTGTTCGCCCTTGCGGTGATCCTTGCCGTGTTCTTTGCCATCGTCGGCTTCATGCCGAACTACCTGGGCCACCCCGACAACTACATCGAGGCGAACCCGCTGGCCACGCCCGCGCACATCGTTCCGGAATGGTACTTCCTGCCGTTCTACGCGATCCTGCGCGCCTTTACCGCCGACGTCTGGGTGGTGATCGCGGCCAACTGGCTGTCCTTCGGGATCATCGACGCCAAGTTCTTCGGCGTGCTGGCGATGTTCGGTGCCATCGCCGTGATGGCACTGGCGCCCTGGCTGGATACCTCGTCGGTACGGTCGGGCCGCTATCGCCCGATGTTCAAATGGTGGTTCGCCCTGCTGTGCGTGGACTTCATCGTGCTGATGTGGGTTGGCGCCATGCCGGCGGAAGAACCCTATGCCACGATCTCGCTGATCGCCTCGGCCTACTGGTTCGCCTACTTCCTGGTCATCCTGCCGCTTCTGGGCGTGATCGAGAAGCCGCTGCCGCAACCGGCAACGATCGAAGAAGACTTCAATGCCCACTACGGCTCCAAAGCCCATCCGGCCGAGTGAGAAAGGAACTGACTTAAAATGATCAGGAAAATCGCACTCTCCGCCTCTGCTGCCCTTGCCCTTTCGGCAGGGTCGGCCCTGGCTGCCGGGGGCCATGCCGAACTGACTGATGTTGCCTTTGCCCACGAAGGACCATTCGGCAAGTTCGACCAGATGCAGCTTCAGCGCGGCCTTCAGGTTTTCACCGAAGTCTGCTCTGCCTGCCACGGGCTGAAATATGTTCCCATCCGCACCCTTGCGGATGAGGGCGGGCCGGCGCTGCCGGAAGATCAGGTTCGCGCCTATGCCGCTTCGCTGTCGGAAATCACCGACAAGGAAACCGGCGAAGACCGTCCGCGTGTGCCGACAGACCCGTTCCCCATGTCCGGCCTTGAAAACGCCCCGGACCTCAGCCTGATGGCGAAGTCGCGGGCAGGCTTTCACGGCCCCTATGGCACGGGCATCAGCCAGCTGATCAATGGCATGGGCGGGCCCGAGTACATTTACTCGATCCTCACCCATTACGAGGAAAACCCCGCCTGCGCCCCCGACGGGATCGACGGGTTCTACTACAACACCGCCTTCCCGAACGGCGGCGTGCCTGACAGCTGCAAGGACGAACACGGCGTATCGACCGTTCCGGGAAGCTGGATCGCCATGCCCGAACCGCTGTCGGACGATCTGGTGACCTATGCGGATGGCCACCCGGCCACTGTGGCCAACATGTCGGAAGATGTGTCGGCGTTCCTGACCTGGGCGGCAGAGCCCAAGCTGATGGCCCGCAAGGAAGCCGGCTTCAAGGCAGTGATCTTCCTGATCATCCTGTCGTCGCTTCTGTATCTGACGAACAAGCGCATCTGGGCTGGCGTCAAGGGCAAGAAACTGGCCTGATCGGCATTGCCGGAACCAACAGGAAAAACCCCGCTCCGGCGGGGTTTTTTCATGCCCCCAGATAGGCCTGCAAGGCAGGGGGCGGGTCGGCGAACAGCGCCTTCGTCGGCGCAGGGGCCTGCGCCACCCCATCGGCCACCAGCACCGTCAGATCGGCAAAGGCGCGGGCATCGGCCGGGTCATGCGTCACCATCAGCACGGTCGCCCCCATGGGGCCGGTTTCTGCCGCAACCTCGGCCACCAGCGCCAGCATCTCTGCCTTCAGCGCCGGACC
>JALQTL010000048.1 GCA_023260935.1 Paracoccaceae bacterium | reverse complement strand
ATCTGAACTACGAAAATCCGCACCTTTACCCCTATATGGAATTCCAGCGCTTCAAGCATCATCCGATGGTGGCGGACCTGTTGAAAGGGGGCAAGCGCGTGGCTTACGGCGCGCGGGCGATCTCCGAAGGCGGCTGGCAGTCGATGCCCAAGATGGTGGCGCCTGGCGTGGCGCTGCTGGGGTGTTCCGTGGGCATGGTCAACGTGCCGCGTATCAAGGGCAACCACAATGCCATGCTGTCGGGCAAGGCCGCCGCCGAGGCGGCGCATGCTGCGATCAGGGCCGGTCGCCAGGGCGACGAATTGACGGCCTATGAAAAGGACGTGCGCGAAGGTGCCATCGGCCGCGATCTGAAAAAGGTGCGCAATGTAAAGCCGATGTGGTCGAAGTTCGGTCTGCTGGCCAGCCTTGTCGGCGGTGGCCTTGACATGTGGACGAACACGCTGGGCTTTTCGGTTTTCGGCACGCTGAAGCATGGCAAGACCGATGCCGCCGCCACCGGGCTGGCCAAGGATCACAAGCCGATCGACTATCCCAAGCCCGATGGCAAGCTTTCCTTTGACCGGCTGACCAATGTGGCCTTCAGCTTCACCAACCATGACGAAGCGCAGCCCGCACACCTGAAGCTGAAGGACAAGTCCATTCCAATCGCGGTCAACCTGCCGAAATACGCCGAACCCGCGCAGCGTTATTGCCCGGCGGGGGTGTATGAGGTGGTGGCGGAAGAAGGCAAGGATCCGCGCTTTGTCATCAACTTCCAGAACTGCGTTCACTGCAAGACCTGTGACATCAAGGATCCCAGCCAGAACATCGTCTGGACCACGCCGCAGGGTGCGGGCGGGCCGAACTATCCGAACATGTGATGAACGGGCCGGGGCGCGAGGATATTCTGCTGTTCATCGAAAGGCACACCGGGCGTCGCCCGAGCGTGCTGGAAGAGGCGGATATCCTTCGCGCGCTTGGGTTGGACGGCGATGATGCCTCTGCGTTCATGGATGTCTTTTCCAAAGAATTCGGGGTGGATATGGCCGGATATGAGCCTGCCTTTCATCATCTTGACGAGAGCCGGTTGCTGCGCCCGTCGTGGCCTTTGCCTGCACCCCATCTTTATGGCGTCCGTCTCCCCTTGTCCGTGAGCACCTTGCTTCAGGCCGCGCAAACCGGCCGCTGGCCATTGCGCTATCCGCTGCTGCCGCCCGCGCCATCGCGGCACTGGCTGAACGCACCGCTGATCCTGCTGGGCCTTCCGGTGCTTGCGGCCCTTGCCATCTGGGCCTTCCGCGGGTTCTGACAATTGCGAGAGGCGGGGCCTTGGGGGCTGCGCGCCATTGCAAGGGCCGCTGGCGGGGGCTAGCTTGTCTGCGAAGCCGAGGAGAACGCATTTCAGATGACCCATTCCATGTTCCGGCCGATTGTGGCGCTGACCCTTGGGCTTGCCCTGATCATGCCGCCGGCGGGCAGCCGGGCGCAGACGCTGGATAATGCGGATGCCGGGGCCTATCTGGCGGCGCGTTCGGCGGCGATCAGTCAGGATTACCGGCAGGGTGCCTATTGGTTCGGCCGTGCGTTGGCCGCCGACCCGGATAACCTTGGCCTGCTGGACGGGATGGTGGTTTCCAACATCGCGACGGGCAATCTGGAAGCCGCCGCCACTGCGGCCGAACACCTGGTTTCCTTGGGCGGGCGCAGCATCGGTGGCAACATGGCGCTGCTGGTGCGCGATGCCGCGAACGAGAATTACGAAGCCCTGCTTTCGGCCCCGAAAGAGCGCGAGATCGGCAATCTGATGGATCAGCTGGTCAAGGCCTGGGCGCAACTGGGCGCGGGCAAGATGTCAGAGGCGATCGAGGCCTTCGATGCGGTGATCAAGACAGACAAGGCTTTTGGCTTGTATCACAAGGCGCTGTCGCTGGCGGCTGTGGGCGATTTCGAAGGTGCCGACGCAATCCTTTCGGGGCGGGCGGCTGGGCCTTTGGTTGTCAACCGGCGCGGGGTTCTGGCCCATGTCCAGATACTGAGCCAGCTTGAAAAGCCGCAAGAGGCGCTGGACCTGCTGGACAAGGCCTTTGGCAATGATCCCGATCCCCAGATCGCCGCCCTGCGCGCGGATCTGACCGCCGGAAAGCCGCTGCCCTATGATACCGTCACCTCGGCCCGTCAGGGCATTGCCGAAGTGATGTTCACCATTGCCGCCGCACTGAACGGGCAGGCGGATGACAGCTATACCCTGCTTTACGCGCGCTCGGCCGTCTATCTGAACCCGGGCCATACCGAAGCCCTGTTGATGACGGCCGGGTTGCTGGACCAGTTGCAGCAATCGGAACTGGCGGCTGAAGCCTATGGCAGCATCCCGCCTGATCATCCCGCCTATCACAATGCCCAGATCGGACTTGCCGATGCCCTGCACAAGCTGGGGCGCGAGGATGAGGCGATTGCGGCCCTGAAGGCGCTGACAGAAAGCCACGGCGACCTGCCGGTGGTGTATCTGGCCTATGGCGATGCGCTGCGGCGTCTGGAACGCTTTGACGAATCCGCTGCCGCCTATGGCGAGGCGCTGGCCCGGATCGGCACCATCGAACCGCGGCACTGGAGCCTGTTCTATTCCCGCGGAATCAGTCTGGAACGGGCAGGGGACTGGCCCGGTGCCGAGGCCGACCTGCGCAAGGCGCTGGAACTGAACCCGGACCAGCCGCAGGTGCTGAACTATCTGGGCTACAGCTATGTCGACCGCGGCACGAATCTGGACGAAGCGCTGGGCATGATCAAGCGCGCGGTCACGGCGCAACCGGATTCGGGCTTCATCATCGACAGCCTTGCCTGGGCCTATTACCGGCTGGGCCGCTATCAGGATGCCGTGGAACCGATGGAACGCGCCAGTCTGCTGGAACCTGTCGATCCCATCGTGACCGATCATCTGGGCGATATCTATTGGGCCGTGGGCCGTCAGCTTGAGGCGCGGTTCCAATGGCGGCGCGCCCTGTCCTTCGAGCCCGAGGAAAAGGAAGCGATCCGCATCCGGCGCAAGCTGGAAGTGGGGCTGGACGTGGTTCTGAAGGAAGAGGGGGCCCCGGCCCTGACCCCGGCCGATGCCGCAGACGCAAACAACTGACCGGGTCGTCGAACCGGCCCCGGCCAAGATCAACCTGTGCCTGCATGTCACCGGGCGCAGGGCGGATGGTTATCATCTGCTGGACAGTCTGGTTGCCTTCGCCACGGTGCAGGATGCGCTGACAGCCACCCGGTCAGAGCAGACGGCCTTCAGCCTTTCGGGCCGTTTCGGTGCGGCGATCCCGGCGGATGGCAGCAATCTGGTGCTGCGCGCGGCGCAAGCTGTGGCGCCGGGGGGTGGGGTTGCCTTTCATCTGGAAAAGAACTTGCCGCCTGCCTCTGGCATTGGCGGCGGGTCTGCCGATGCGGCGGCGGCGATCCGTGCCGTTCTGCGCCTTGGTGCCACGGGCCCGCTGGATGATGCCGCCCTTCTGGCGAAAGTGGATCAGGCCGCTCTGTTGTCGCTTGGCGCCGACCTGCCGGTCTGCCTTTTGTCGCGCCCCGCGCGCATGCGCGGCATTGGCGAAAGGGTTGACCCCGTGCTTGGGCTGCCCCGCACGCCTGTCGTGCTTGTCAACCCGGGGGTCGAGGTGTCAACCCCGCAAGTCTTTCGCGCCCTGACTACCCGGGAAAACCCGCCCCTGCCGGCCGCATTGCCCCACTGGCCCGATGCGGCGGCCCTTGCACGATGGCTGGCCGGGCAGCGCAATGATCTTCAGCCCGCCGCCCTGCAGATCGCGCCGGGGATCGGGGAGGTTCTGGAAAGCATTGCCGCGCGGGAAGGCGCGCTGCTGGCGCGAATGTCTGGGTCAGGTGCCACCTGCTTTGGCATCTTTGCCAATGCCGCCGCCGCCAGTGCCGCCGGCCGCCGCCTGCGGGCGGACCACCCCGGTTGGTGGGTGGCCGATGGCGCGCTTCTGCCTTCGGCCCCGTCAGACGCGGTCAGTTGATCCGAGCCACCACATATTCCGCCAGATCGTTCAGCATATGCCGCAGCGGATGATCCGGCAGGGCGGTCAGCGCCGCCCGCGCGCGGGCCGCCCAGAAAAGCGCATCCTCTCGCGCGGCTTCCATCGCGCCATGGCGGGCCATGATCCGGCGTGCTTCTTCCAGATCGCCGTCCACCTGCTTGCCCTTTTCGATGGTGCGCACCCAGAAGGCGCGCTCCGCCTCATCCGCACGGGCAACGGCCTTGATGACCGGCAGTGTCAGCTTGCGTTCGCGGAAATCGTCGCCGGTGTTCTTGCCGATCACCGCATCCTGCCCACCGTAATCCAATAGGTCATCGACGATCTGAAAGGCTATCCCCAGCGCATCGCCGTAATCGTACAGCGCGCGCACCTGCGCCTCTGGCGCCCCGGCGATCACGCCGCCCACCTCGGTTGCCGCTGAAAAAAGTGCTGCCGTCTTGCCGCGGATCACTTGCAGATAGACCGCCTCATCCGTCCGCAGATCCTGCGCGGCGGTCAGTTGCAGCACCTCGCCTTCTGCGATGACGGCCGAGGCATTCGACAGGATCGACAGCACCCGCATGTTGCCGGTTTCCGTCATCAGCTGGAAACTGCGGGCAAAAAGGTAATCGCCTACAAGCACGCTGGATTTGTTGTCCCACAGCAGGTTGGCCGTGGGGCGCCCGCGCCGTTGGGCGCTTTCATCCACTACATCGTCATGCAGCAGCGTGGCGGTGTGGATGAATTCGACCGTGGCCGCCAGGTGGACAT
>JALQTL010000434.1 GCA_023260935.1 Paracoccaceae bacterium | reverse complement strand
GCCTTGTGGACGCATGAGATGCTGGAGCGGGCGCGGGTGGCAGAGGCGCCGGCCAAGGGGCGGGTGGTGGTGGCGGTGGACCCGCCGGTTACCGGCCATGGCGGTTCTGACGAATGCGGGATCGTGGTGGTCAGCGCGGTGACCGAGGGGCCGGTGCAGGACTGGCGGGCCGGTGTGCTGGAGGATGCGAGCGTGCAGGGCGCCTCGCCCGATGGCTGGGCGCGGGCGGCGATTGCCGCCATGCAGCGGCACGGGGCCGACCGGCTGGTGGCCGAGGTCAATCAGGGCGGCGATCTGGTGGAGGCGATGGTGCGGCAGGTGGACCCGATGGTGCCCTTCCGCGCCGTGCATGCTTCGCGCGGCAAGAGCCAGCGGGCAGAGCCGGTGGCGGCGCTGTATGAGCAAGGGCGCATCCTGCACGTTCCGGGCCTGCAACGGCTGGAAGAACAGATGTGCCGGATGAGCCGCCGTGGATTTGAAGGCAAGGGCAGCCCGGACCGGGTGGATGCGCTTGTCTGGGCGGTGACCGAGGCGATGCTGGAGCCGGCGCGCAAGATGATGACGGACCCGAGGGTGCGTACGCTTTACCGCTGAGGTCAGGAACGGGCCGGGGACAGACCCCACACGATACGGAGATCGGAAAACATGGTGTTCAACTTCCTGCGGCGTGGCGCCGAAGCGCCGGCGCCCGAACCTGCATTGCAAAAGAAGGCCAGCGCCACCGGCAGGGTGATGGCCTTCGGGTCTTCGGGCCGCGTGGTCTGGAGCCCGCGCGATGTGACCTCGCTGACGCGGAACGGCTTTCTGGGCAATCCGGTGGGCTTTCGTGCGGTCAAGCTGGTGGCCGAGGCGGCGGCGGCATTGCCGCTTGTCTGCCAGGATGCCGAGCGGCGTTATGACCGCCATCCGGTGCTGGCGCTGATCGACCGGCCGAACGACAACATGGGGCGGGCCGAGTTTCTGGAGGCGGTCTATGGCCATCTTCTGCTGTCGGGAAACGCCTATCTGGAGGCGGTGCCGGGCACCGGGGTGCTGCCGGGTGAATTGCATGTGCTGCGGCCTGACCGGATGAGCGTGGTGCCAGGGGCGGATGGCTGGCCTGTAGCCTATGATTACGCGGTGGCAGGCCGGTCGCACAGGTTTGACATGCGCGGCCCGGTAAAGCCCGTGTGTCATCTGAAGGCCTTTCACCCGCAGGACGATCATTATGGCCTTTCGCCGCTTCAGGCGGCTGCGGTGGCGGTGGATGTGCATGGCGCGGCAAGCGCGTGGTCCAAGGCCTTGCTGGACAATGCCGCGCGGCCCTCGGGTGCGATCGTCTACAAGGGGGCAGATGGGCATGGCGGGCTGTCGCCTGATCAGTATGACCGCCTGCTGTTCGAGATCGAGGCCAACCATCAGGGCGCGCGCAATGCCGGGCGGCCCATGCTTCTGGAAGGCGGGCTGGACTGGAAGCCGATGGGGTTCAGCCCCAGCGATATGGAATTCCAGAAGACCAAGGATGCCGCCGCGCGCGAGATTGCGACGGCCTTTGGCATTCCCCCGATGCTTTTGGGCATTCCGGGTGATGCCACCTATGCCAACTATCAGGAGGCCAACCGCGCTTTCTTTCGCCTGACGGTGCTGCCGCTTGCGGCCAAGGTGCTGGCCGATATCGGCCATTGGCTTGGCGGCTTCGGGGAGCCCGGTGTCGAGGTGAAGGTGGATCTGGACCAGATCCCGGCGCTTGCGGCGGAGCGCGATCAGCAATGGGCCCGGGTGGGGGCCGCCGAGTTCCTGAGCGTTGCGGAAAAGCGGCGTCTTCTGGGCCTGCCTGCGGTGGCGGAGGAGGAATGACAGGCCGCCGGTCGCCGGGAGGGTCGCGCTATCTTTACGACAGTTTCGATGCGGCCACGGCGCGGATCGAAGCGAACGAGCGCGTGGCCGAAGAGCGTTGGGTGGCGCTGGAGTTTCGCCTGCGCCAGATCGACGAGGCGCTGGAGCGGTTGGAAAAGCGCATCTGGCTGGGTGTTTACGGGGTTGCGGCCTTTCTGCTGGCGCAGGGGGCCGAAGCCATTCTTCAAACGGCGATGAGGTGAGGCGATGGAAGCGAATGGGGCGCCGGAGCGGAAGTATCTGCGACCGGAGCAAGGCTTGACGGTGACGGACGGCCACAGGATCGAAGGCTATGCCAGCCTGTTCGGCGTGAAGGATCAGGGCGGCGATCTGGTTCTGCCGGGGGCCTATGCCCGGTCGCTGGGCCGGTTGCAGGCGCGGGGCGAAAAGGTGCGCATGCTGTGGCAGCATGACCCTGCCCAGCCCATCGGCGTTTGGGACGTGGTGCGCGAGGATGCTGCCGGCCTGTGGGTCAAGGGTCGCATCCTGACCGAGGTGGCGAAGGGTCGCGAAGCGGCCGCGCTGCTGACGGCGGGGGCGATCGATGGGCTGTCGATCGGCTATCGCACGGTCAAGGCGGAAAAGGATGGCAAGGGCCAGCGGCTCTTGTCTGAACTGGAGCTTTGGGAAGTGTCGCTGGTGACCTTCCCGATGCTGCGGGAGGCGCGGGTGGCGGCGAAATC
>JALQTL010000212.1 GCA_023260935.1 Paracoccaceae bacterium | reverse complement strand
GCCAAGGGGGCTGCGGCAGGCTGTCCGGCGCATGTTGCGGCGTGACTGTTGCCGCCCGCGCCCTATGATCCGGGGAAAGGGAGTGTGCCGATGTCGCTTGCCGTCCTCTATCTGTCTACCGCCGCGATCTTTCTGGTTGTCGATGCGGTGATGCTGGGCCTTGTGATGAAGCCCCTGTTCCTGCGCCATATCGGCCCGCTGATGGCCGACCCCATCCGCCTTGGCCCGGCTGCGCTGTTCTACCTCGGCTATGTGGCGGGGCTGGTTTATCTTGTTTCATGGCCCGCGCTGAAGACGGGGGGGGCCGTGGTGATCCCGGCGGCGGTGATCGGGGCCATGGCCTATGGCACCTATGAATTCACCAGCTATGCCATCATGAAGGATTGGCACTGGTCAATGGTGCTGACAGATACGACTTGGGGGGCGGTCTTGACGGCGCTTGCGGCTTGGGGTGGGGTGACGATTACCCGCGCCGTCGTGGGCTGATCCGGGGCTGATCCGGGCACCCCATGGGCAAGACCGGTGGAAGACGCCTGGAAGACGTCGGGAAGACGCAAGCAAGACGACTGTTGTTGACGAAGGAACGAACCAGATGATCCTGTATGGCATATCCACCTGTGATACCTGCAAGAAGGCGCTGAAGGCGCTTCAGGCCGCCGGCCATGAGCCGGAGTTCCGCGATGTGCGGGCAAACCCCCTGTCAGAGCAAGAGATCGCGCAAATCGTGCAGGAATTCGGGGCGCGCGCAATCAACAAGACCAGCCCCACCTATCGCGGGTTCAGCGCGTTCCTGCGTGAAAGCGAACCAGAAGCGCAGATACAGGCGCAGCCCACGGTGATGAAGCGCCCTGTAATCGAACACGACGGGAAGTGGACCATCGCCTGGGACGAAGCCGCGCAGGCCGTCTGGCTATAGCCGCACAAGGCCCGCCGCAAGGGCGGGCCAAGTCTCAAGGGTTCAAAGCAGCGTCAGGTCGCTGGCCGATGCCCGTCCATCCCGCCCAGACTGCAGTTCATAGGCGATCTTCTGGTTGTCGTTCAGGCCTTTCAGCCCGGCGCGTTCCACCGCAGAAATATGAACGAAGACATCCTTGCCGCCGTCATCCGGCGCAATGAACCCGTATCCCTTGGTTGAGTTGAACCATTTTACGGTGCCAGTCGGCATCCCGTCTCTCCTCTCCAGTCCTCCGGGGGCGGTATTGCCACCGGCCGTGCAGCCAGAATTCAGGCCTTCGGAATGAGAGGCAGTCAGAAACTCTGTCGTCACTGTCCCAAAGCATGCCGCAGTCGGGGTATAAATCAAGACGATTCTGGATTGGAAAAAGCAATTTTCTTGCGTATCCATTGCGAAAACGCGGGTTTGGCAATTTTCTGCGCATCTTGGGGAAAGCTGCGTCAACAAGGATCGCATGCCCTGCCTGCGACAGAATAGTCCGTGAGCGGGCTGGGCAGTGAACCCCGACGGCAAGGCGCCCGCAGTCCGTTCCGCAGGCGTTGCTGACCGGGCCGCGCCCCGGGCGCCTTTCAGCCGGGCAGGGCGCGGTCAAGCGCTGCCCGGCTGCCCATCCGACCTTCGGGCAACGTGGTCGTGGTGCAGGTGCCGGTGGGAACAAGTTTCCGGACGTTGCCCCGATCATCCACCTTCGATCTGCCGGCACGGGTTGGGCCCGCGCTTGCGGTCCAATCATTCTGCCCAGTGGCGGCCATGCCGTGGCCCTTTCCCATGTCGCCCCCCGCTGTGGCGGGCGAAGCGAATTGAGACACGAAGGCGGCGGCAATCGCTTCGGCCACGGCAAGGTTCTTTACCGGGATCGTCATGGGATCATTCCTTGGGCTGCAATTCCACCGTTGCGATAAACACTGCCTGCCGGCAGGGGGTGGCGGCGCAAAGTCACA
>JALQTL010000148.1 GCA_023260935.1 Paracoccaceae bacterium | reverse complement strand
CGCCCGTCGCGCACCGATGCGGCGATGATCTGGCCGCTGGCCGATCTGGCGCTGGAAAATCTGGCCGAGGCGCTGGAAGATCAGGAAGATCTGGTCTGGGCAGACGGGTTTCGCGCGGCCTCTTTCATCGAAGAGCCGCGGCCTCTTGCGCTGTTGCTGGATGATGTCACCTATCGCGTGCTGCGGCTGGATTTGTCGCTGGCACTGGGCGCGCGCCAGGGCACGGTGCTTCTGGTGCTGCCCGCCGATGGCAAGGGGCGCAGGCCGGCCCCGGCGCCGCTGCCCCCTTCCGTCGAAGACGCCGCCCCCGCCTTTGCCGAGGCTTTGGCCGCGCGGATCGATCTGGCCGAATGCCGGCTGGAGGCGGTCATCGGCCGCCTGTCGATGCCGCTTGCCGAAGCGATGGCCTTGCAGGTGGGCGCGATGATCCCGCTGATGGCGGGCGGTCTGGATGCTGTCAGTCTGGAAGGCATGGATGGCCGGCGTCTGGCTGAAGGGAAACTTGGTCAGCAACGTGGCATGCGCGCGGTGCGCGTGATGACGGCCGCCCCCGCCGCCCGCGTGCCCGCCACGCCGGCCCCGCCACGCAGCGTTCCGGCCCCGCAGGCCGCCCCGGCGGCGCCTTCGGGGGAAGCCGCACTGCTGCCTGCCACGGGCACCACCGGCTAAGGCCGACCTGCCGAAGGCAAAATGGAAAACAAGGCAGGGCGGTCAGGCCCCGTTACCGGGCAGGGAAGAACGGGTCGAACCCCGCCCGGTGCGCGGCCTGTGGGTCAGCCCTTTTGGCTGGCAAGCGCGTCCAGTTGCCCGCGCAGCCCTTCAAGGCTGTAGCCATGACGCGCGGGAATGGCGATCAGATCATCGGTCGCAAGCTTGCCCGCCTGTGACAGGGCCCAGACAATCGATGACCGGTTGCCGCTGGCGCAATAGGCCAGGACCGGGCCTGTGGCCGCGGCCATGGCCTTGGCCTGCGCCTCGACATTGGCCATGGTCAGCATGCCGCCGATCACCGGGTTGATGATAAAGGTCAGCCCCGCCGCCTCGGCCGCCTGCTGCATCACCGACGCATGATGCGACGGCGGGATTTCGGCATCCGGCCGGTTGTCGATTACCATCTGGTACCCCGCCGCCCGGATCGCCGCCATATCCTCGGGGTCGAT
Organism: Paracoccaceae bacterium; assembly: GCA_023260935.1. Classification (GTDB taxonomy): domain Bacteria; phylum Pseudomonadota; class Alphaproteobacteria; order Rhodobacterales; family Rhodobacteraceae; genus Pseudotabrizicola. Next base: position 8,491 of record JALQTL010000148.1, on the reverse strand, counting down.
CTGGGGGGAAACGGCGTAAGCCTCGGTCAGCGGGCGGATGTCCATGCGGTGTCTCCTTCAGGGCGAATGATGCGCAACAATGCAGGCGTCGCGACCATAGCCGCGACCATCGCCAGAAGAAAGACCACTCCCCCCCAGCCGTTCAGAAAGGCCGCCGCAAGTGCCGGGCCCGGGCACAGGCCCACCAGCCCCCAGCCCGCCCCGAACAGCACCGATCCCCAGATCAGCCGGCCATCAAGCCGCTGTTCCACCTGTGCCGGGATCGGGGTGCCCAGCACCGCCAGCTTGCGCCGTGCCGCGACGCGCCAGGCGATGAACATCGGAATGATCGCCCCGCCCATCACGAAGGCCAGCGTCGGATCCCAGTCGCCAAAGACATCCAGCCAGCCTTGCACCTTCACGGTGTCGATCATGCCCGAAACCAGCAGCCCGGACCCGAAAAGCGCACCCGCAAGCGCGGCAAAGAAGGATCGCGTCATGTCAGATCACCCCCAGCCAATGACGGAAGGCCAGCATCACCACGCCCCCCGCAAGGATATAGGCCAGCGTCGCCACGATGCCCCGGGGCGCCAGCCGCGAAATGCCGCAGACCCCGTGCCCCGAAGTGCAGCCGTTTGCAATGCGCGTGCCAAGGCCCACCAGCAGACCGGCCGCCACCAGCAACCAGATATTCCCGGTCAGCCTTGTATCGACCTTGTCGTAAAGAGGCACCAGAAGTGGCGGGAACAAGACCAGCCCCGCCAGAAACGCCAGCCGCTCGGCCCGGGTGTCGCGCCCGCTGCCATCGACCAGGCCGCCAAGGATGCCCGAAGCCCCCATGATGCGTCCGTTCACCAGCAGGTATAGCGCACCCGCACCCCCGATCATGAGGCCCCCGACGAAGCCCCAGACCCAATCCTGTTCGATCATGTCTTTTCCCTGTTTTCCGAATTCGGCCCCGGCTCCCGTTCCGCGGCCTTTGGGTTGTCACAGCCCGTTGATGGGCACCTTCAGATAGCTTTTGCCGTTATCTTCGGGTTCAGGCATCTGCCCGGCGCGCATGTTCACCTGAAGCGACGGGATGATCAGCCGCGGCATCGCAAGGGCTGCATCGCGTTCGGTGCGCATGCGGATGAAATCATCCTTCGACTTGCCTTCCCCGACATGCTTGTTCAGCCGTTTCTGATCGCCCACGGTCGTTTCCCAGGCGAAGTTGTCACGCCCCTCGGCCTTGTAGTCATGGCCCACGAAGATGCGGGTGGCGTCGGGAAGGGCAAGGATGCGCTGGATGGACTGCCACAGGTTTTCCGCAGACCCGCCGGGGAAATCGCACCGCGCCGTCCCGAAATCCGGCATGAACAGCGTATCGCCCACAAAGGCGGCATCGCCGATCACATAGGTCAGGCAGGCCGGAGTATGGCCGGGGGTGTGCATCACATCGGCGCGCATCTGCCCGATCATCAGGCTGTCGCCATCGTGAAACAGCCGGTCGAACTGCGATCCGTCGCGCTGGAACCGGGTGCCTTCGTTGAAGATCTTGCCAAAGGTATCCTGCACCACCGTGATCCGGTCGCCGATCCCGATCTTGCCCCCCAGCCGTTCCTGAATATAGGGCGCGGCGGAAAGATGGTCGGCATGGACATGGGTTTCCAGCACCCATTCCAGTTTCAGCCCCTTGGTCTTGATGAAGTCGATCACCGCATCGGCTGACCGCGTATCGGTGCGCCCCGAGGCATAGTCGAAATCCAGCACCGAATCGATCACCGCGCAGGCCCGGCCTTCGGGTTCGATCACCACATAGGTGATGGTGTTCGTGGCCTCGTCGAAGAATCCGTGAACGGCGGGGGTCATTGGGTCAACTCCTCTGGTCGCTTTGGCAAGGATATAGGCAGGTAAAGATACATTGCAACAGGTGAATATGTGTGCATGATCTGCCGCCGGGGGCTGCGTATTGACTTCGATCAATGAATCCGGCCGCGCTCTGGCCTAGGTTCGCCCCATCCGCACAAAGGAGAGGCCGCATGATTTCGCTGGCAGACCGCAAGCTGCAACTGATGGATCGTCTGGGGGATCTGAAGGATCGTCTGGCCAGTATCGAGGTGGAGTTGGACAGCCACAACACCCCGGACTGGGAAGACCTTGCAACAGAGCGTGAGGGCGATGAGGTGCTGGAGGGCATGGGCCTGTCGGGGGCACAGGAAATCCGCATGATCGAGGCCGCGTTGCAGCGGATCGAGGATGGCAGTTATGGCGATTGCGTGCATTGCGGCGCCCGGATCAGCGAGGAGCGGTTGGACCTGCTGCCTTTCACGCCGTTCTGCCGCGAATGCGCGAAGTGACCACGAAAAGGGAGGGAGCCGATGCAACAGCAAGAGGAAATGCGCAAGATGGCCCGATTGCTGGATGAGGCCGCAGACAGCGTGGCCCGGGGCAGCACAGCAGGCCTGAACCTGCTTTTTGCCGAAATGCAGGCGCTTTGTGCGATGATGCCGGGCGTGGCGTCGGCACGGTCAGGTTCTGCCGCGCGCAACAGCGCCGAGGCAGAGGCCCGCGCCCGCCAAGAGGATGCGGCAGTGGAATCCGCCTTTGACAACATGCCGGTCTGACGCTCTGTCAGGCTGCGCCTTTGGCTGAAGGTCTGCCTCCTTTCGGGCCGAACGGTTGCCGCAAGGCGCCTGTTTGGGGCGAAAAGGCGGCCAGGCCCCCCGTGCGATGCTTGACCGCTGTGCAAATTGCGCGGCACTCTGCGCCAAAGGTTTTGGCAGAATGCAAGACGGGTGTGGGGGCAACGTGACGAATGGTTTGACCATCCTTCAGGATGGGCCCGTTGTGGTGCTGACCCTTTCCGCACCGAAGGCAGCCCCGAAATCGCCCGCGTCTTCCCCCGCCGATCCGCTTCGTGACCCTGCTGCGCGGGGGGCGCTGACCATGGCGCTTGAGGCCCCGCCGCCCGGGGCGCGCGTCCTCCTGTTGCAGATCATGGGGGCCGACCCCAATGCCCTGCCCGAAGCGGGAGAGGCCGGTGCCGCTGCCGAGGCCGCCTTGCGTCGGCTTTGTGCGGCGGTGGAGGGGGCGGCTCTGCCGGTGGCGGTTCTGCTGGATGGCCCGGTGGCCGGGCCGCTGGCCGATCTGGCCCTTGCCGCCCGGTTGCGGCTGGCGGGCCCGCGGCTGCGGATGGCCTTTCCCGCGCTGTCGCTGGGGCGGATGCCGTCGGGCGGCAGCGCGATGCGTCTGGCCCGTCTTCTGGGGGCGGAACAGGCGCTGCGCCTGTGGCGGCAGGGGCGGCCCGTCACGGCGGCCGAAGCCTTGTCGATCGGGTTGATCGACAGGGTGCTGGACAAGGCCGGGGCCGAGGAACTGACAGCCGCCGCGCAGGCGGCGCTTCATCCGGGTGCCGATCCGGTGCTGGATGCACTGCTGGCAGAGGCGGCCACTGATCCCCTGCCAAGGCAGCCGGGCCTGCGGGACGGCAGGGCCTATCTGGCCAGCATCGCCGCCGCGCGGGCCGACCTTGCCGCTGGCGCGCAGATCTCATCGGCTGATCTGGCGCTTCTGGACAGTATGGAGGCCGCGCTTCTGCTGCCGGCCGCGCAGGCCGCCGATCTGGACGCGGTGCTGTGCGACGAGGTGGCGGGGTCGGAAACGGCGGCGGCGCTGACCCATATCCGCCGGGCCGAGATGCGTGCGGCACAGGTGCCCCCCGCGCTGGCGGCTGTGCCCGTGGTGGCCACGCGGCATCTGGGCGTATCGGGGGCCGAACAGGGGCTTGCGGGGCTGGTGCTGACAGCGCTTGCCCGGGGGCGCAAGGTAACGGTGGCTGATCCCGACCGGGGGCGGCTGGTGGCCTTTCTGGAAACGGTCGCATCGCGGCAGGAAATGGCGGTTCAGGAAGGCCGGCTGACGGCCGGGCAGCGCGACACCGACTGGGCCCGGCTGGTGCCGGCGCTGGAACCCGCGGCGCTTGACGAATGCGAGCTGATCCTTGCTGCCGCCGGAGCGGCCCTGCCGGATGAACGCCGGGGCCGTCCGGTGCTGGTGGCGGGGCGCGGCGCGCTGCCGGCCGGGGCTTTCCGGCTGATGCTGTCGGGGCGCTTGGCCGAACTGGCGCTGCCGGCTGAAACCCCGGCTCCTGCGGCGCGTCAGGCGCTGGCCTTCCTGTCGGCGCTGGGGCTGATGGTGGTGCTGACCGGCCAGCAGACGGCAACGGGCGTGGCGGTGCGGCTCTCTTCGGCGGGCGGGCAGGCCCTGCGCCGGTTGGTCGAAATCGGCGTGCCCGCAGCCGATGTCAGTGCCGCGATGACGGGCTTCGGCCTGCCCGCGCCGCCGCTGCCCGAAGCGCCCGACATGCCGCCCCGTCCCATGCCCGCGACCCAGATTGTTGACCGCTGGCTGGGCGCGCTTGCCAATGAAGGCGCCCGGCTCTTGTCGGCAGGGGTCGTTTCCTCGCCGCTGGATATCGATCTGGTGGCGGTCGCCGGGCTTGGCTTTCCCCGCCACCGGGGCGGGCCGCTGCATCTGGCCGATCAGCGCGGTCTGATCATCCTGCGGCGCGATCTGCTGAACTGGGCCGCGGATGGCGAGATCTGGAAGCCGGTTCCGGCATGGGATGCGCTAGTGTCTGTCGGCCGCGGCTTTGCGGGCGCGATCAGGACAGGATGATCCCCACCACCACCGCCATCAGCCCCAGCCCACTGATCAGCAGCGCGGCAAGGTTCAGCGCGATCACCTTTTGCAGACGGGCCTTGATCTGGTCGTCGGGCAGGCCCGAGGACCGCGCCCGCATGGCCAGCAGGATGCACCAGACAAGCATTGCCACGCCAAGAAGCGTCAGCCCCGCGCCGATCCAGATCACGATCTCCATGCCCGCCTCTCCCTGTCTTTTACGCCTTTGCGCTTAAGCCAGCCGGCGGCGGTCTGCAAGCCGCAGGCGCAATCTTGAACCCTCGGGGCGGGCAGGATAGGGAAGGGCGGTTCCTACCAGTCATGAGGCCAAGATGAGCGACCCGACCGACGCCTATTCCGTCACCGCCGATGAGCTGCGCCAGTTCATCGAACGCGCCGAACAGCTGGCCGCCGAAAAGAAAGACATCGCCGAGCAGGAAAAGGAACTGTTCGCCGAGGCCAAGGGGCGCGGATATGACACCAAGGTGATGCGCAAGGTCATTGCCCTGCGCAAGCGCAAGCCCGACGAGATTGCCGAGGAAGAAGCCGTACTGGACATGTACAAGGCCGCCCTTGGCATGGTCTGAATTCCGGGTGCCGCGCGCTGCGGCTCCTGTCTCCTTCAGACGGCGATGAACGTGACGCCGGGCATGGCGCGGATGCGCGCCACATCGGCGTCATAGCTTTCGGTCAGCATACGGATCGTGTCTTCCGTCCATCCCGGCAGATCGATGCCGACCTCGATCTTTTCGGGAATTGCGAACTTGTCCAGAAAGGCCGAAACCACACGCCGGCGCTGCGCCACCGTCTGCGCCGGATGGTCGCGCAGATAGGCGCGCATCCGTTCCAGCCCTTCGGGGGGCATCAGGCTGGCCAGTAGATCATCGGCATCTTCCAACACCGTGCCGGGCGCGTGGCCGGATACGGCCTGAAGCACCTCGGGCCAGATCAGGGGGGTATCTTCATCGCACCAGACGGTAAAGGGCACGCCGGGGTTCTGGGTCAGCACATCCTCGATCACATCGGACCAATACAGATCATGGGGGTCGGCTTCCTGCATGAACTGGTCATAGGTCTTGTCGCGCTGGCGGGCGAAAAGATCGGGCAGGAAGCTGGCGGGGTTGCGGATGGCCAGATGAAACTCGGCCTCGATCTCGGGAAAGATCTGGGTGAAGGCACGCACCCTTTCGGCAGCCGAAGGGTAAAGACGGTCCTTCAGCGCCCATTGCGGAAAGGACAGGAAATTGTCCCAGCTCAGGATCAGCCGGTCTGCCCGGTCTTCCTCCATGATCTGTTCCAGAACCAGCGCCTGCGTGTCGCGGCTGGCGGCCTGACCCTTCAGCGTGATCGCCGTATCGCGCAACAGGGCGCGGTAGCGCGCCGGCCCGGGCACCACGATGCCCTGATTGCCCAGCACCTGCCGGTTCTTCAGCAAGCAGCGCAGCAACCGCTCTTCGTCGGTGCCATGCGCGCCAAGGTGATAGACAATCCGCATCTGCTCGGCACCCTTTTGCACGGTCTTCTTTTTGGCGCTGACTATAGGCAGTTTTCGGGGCTTTGGAACGGGGGCGCGCAAGTTTCCGGTCAGGGGCGCATTGCCGCAACGCCTGCCGCCCCGGGCTTTCTGGCCCGGGCTTTCTGGACAGACCGCGACGGCCGGTGTATGGCAGATGGATGACTGACCAAAACGCTCAAGTTCCGGGCCGCCTGCGCCTTGGCTTGCCAGACCGCTGGTCGGTCGGGGCGGGGATCATCGCGGCCATCGTGCTGGCGCCGATGATCTCGGTGCTGTGGATCGCCTTTCACCCGACCGAGAATATCTGGCCGCATCTGATGGCCACGGTGCTGCCGCGCTATCTGGGAAATACAGTGATGCTGATGCTGGGCGTGGCCGTGCTGACGGCGGCGGTGGGCACCGGTGCGGCCTGGCTGACCAGCATGTACCGTTTTCCCGGCCGGAACTGGCTGGATCTGGCGCTTCTGTTTCCGCTGGCGATCCCGGCCTATGTGGGGGCCTATGCGGTGGTCGATTTCCTGCAATACGCCGGGCCGCTGCAATCGGGCTTGCGGCAGGTGATGGGATGGCAGACCGCGCGCGACTACTGGTTCCCCGAGGTTCGGTCGATCTGGCTGGCGACCGTGGTGCTGGCGGCGGCGCTTTACCCCTATGTCTATCTGCTGGCGCGGGCGGCCTTTCGCGAACAATCGGGCTGTTCCTATGAGGTCGCGCGGGCGCTTGGCTGTGGGCCATGGGGCCTGTTCTGGCGCGTGGGCCTGCCGCTGGCGCGGCCGGCGGTGGCGGCAGGCGTGGCTCTGGCGCTGATGGAAACGGTGGCGGACTATGGCACGGTTGCCTATTTCAATGTGCAGACGCTGACCACGGGCATCTTTTCCACCTGGTTGAACGGCAATAATGCCGGGGGGGCTGCACAGATTTCCGGCGTGGTTCTGGCGCTGATCCTGATCCTTGTCGGCATCGAACGCTTCAGCCGGCGCAATGCCCGCTTTCACCGGCTGAGCCGCGCATCGCGCCCGGTCGAGCCTGTGGCGCTTGGCGGCGGGCGGGGCTGGCTGGCCTTCGGCTTTTGCCTGCTGCCCTTTGCCGTGGGCTTCATCCTGCCGGTGGCGGTGATGCTGTGGCATGCGATGAAACGCCCCGAGGTCTGGCTGGCACCGGGGCTGATGCAGGCCTTGCAGCACAGCATTGTCACCGGCGGTGCCGCGGCGGTGCTGACGGTGGGGGCGGCGGTGTTTCTGGTTTACGGCGTTCGCATGGCGGGGCGCGGGGCGGCGCGCATCGTGCTGCCCTTGACGACCCTGGGCTATGCCGCGCCGGGGGCGGTGCTGGCCGTGGGCATCCTGATTCCGCTGGCCGCGATGGATCACCGGCTGGCCGATGCCGTTCTGGCCGTCACCGGCTTTGATCCCGGGTTGATGCTGACGGGAACGGCGGCGGCGCTGGTGCTGGCCTATGCGGTGCGCTTCTTTGGTGTGGCGCAGGGGGCGGTGGACGCGGCTTTCGGGCGGGTCTCGCCGTCGCTGCCGCTGGCGGCGCGGTCGCTGGGGCGCACGGCAGGGGGCGCGTTGCGGGCGGTGCATCTGCCGCTGATGCGCGGTTCGGTGCTGACGGCATTGCTGATCGTCTTTGTCGATTGCGTCAAGGAACTGCCGGCCACGCTTCTGCTGCGGCCCTTCAACTACAACACGCTGTCCACCCGCGTCTATGAACTGGCCAGCCTTGAGCGACTGGGAGAGGCCGCCCCCGCCGCCCTGCTGGTGATGGGCGTCGGCCTTTCCGCTGTTGTCCTTCTTGCCCGCGCCAACCGATAGCCCCCTTGCACCAGCCGCGTCACGGCGCTATCTGAAGGGTGTGCCTCTATAGCTCAGCTGGTAGAGCACCTGATTTGTAATCAGGGGGTCGGGGGTTCGAGCCCCTCTGGGGGCACCACACCGTCAGCCAAGCCATTGAATAGCCTCAGCTTTATCGAAGGATGGAGCTGGCGTAGAACATGGCGAAGAACAAAGCTGCACCGCACTCATTTGTGAAGGACGGTATCTACTACTTCTGCAGGCGGGTCCCGAACGACCTGCGACACCACTACACGTCCACAAAAATCTCCTACTCGTTGCGGACGAGATCGGTCACCGTGGCCGCATCACGCGCCCAGCGGGCAGCTCAGAAGCTGGACGAGTATTGGTATCACTTGAGGGTCCAGAACAGCGATCTACCCGGGAAGCACATGCTGCGGCTGGTGCAGAGTGGGGCTGTAGCAGCAGTTCCCACGCAACCAGTCGCAGCCACTACACCCTCGGTGAAGCTGTCGGAGGCCGTTGGCATCTACCTGAAGCT
>JALQTL010000145.1 GCA_023260935.1 Paracoccaceae bacterium | reverse complement strand
AGCCCCGATGCCATCAGCACCCCCGCTGCCGCAAGCGCCGGCAGCACGACATGGGGCAAGACCTCGTGCCGCAAGATCGCCACGACTGTCAGTACCCGCAGGAGCGACACCATCCCCGCCAGCGCAGCCGCCCCTGCCAGGGCGCGCACCTGATCTTCGCTGCGTGCCATGCGCGCCAGTGCCACCGTTACCGCGGTCGATGAAACCAGTGCCCCGGCAAGCGCGCTGATCATCAGGCCGCGTCGTGGTTCCAGCACGCGCGCCGCGATATACCCGGCAAAGGAAATCGTCGCGATCAGCACGGTAAAGAACCAGATCTCCCATGGGTTCAGCCCGCCCCAGGGGTCAATCGTGCGGTCCGGCAGGATCGGGAGGATGATGGTGGTCATCACCGCCAATACCAGAGCCGAGCGCAGTTCGACCCAGCTTAGCCGGCGCAGGCTGGCGTGCAGGATTTCCCGGCTGGCCAGAATGGCCGCCAGTGCGGCCCCTCCGGCTGCGGCAACCTGATAGTCGCCGATGACGGCCAGTGCCCCAAGGCCAAAGACGCCAATCCCCGCCATCACGCCGGTCACGCTGAAACTGCCATCGTGCCGGGATTCGTGGAACTGGAACAGCCCGAACAGCGCCGCCATCGCCAACAGCGCCACCGCAAAGACGACCGGCGCGGCCATCTGTGTGGCAAGGATCGCGAAGATGCCGCCCAGAAGCCCGAAGATGCCAAAGGTGCGCAGCCCCGCCGTGCGGCCACCTGTCGGGGCCTCTCTCTCTCGCCATCCGCGTTCCAGACCGACCAGAAGCCCGATCGCAAGCGCCACCCCCAGCCGCAAGAACTGATCTTCCATCGCCTTCCCGATCTTTGCCCGCCCGTCCGTGAATGCCCAGGCCCATGACGGGGCAAGTGTCTGCCCGAAAGCTTCGGTGGGCAAGACCCGGCACGCGGGGGAAGGGGCTGAAAAGGATGCGGCAAGTTCAGTCGCCGTGCGGCCTGCACGCCGGGATCAGACCGAAACCGCGGCCCTCAGAGCGGCTTTTTCAAAGCTCTGCGCGGCCCCTGAAAGAGAAACCGCGCCGCGCCGAAAGACATACACCTGATCGGCAAGGCCATAGGCGAATTCGAAATACTGTTCGACCAGAATGATCGCCATGTCGCCCTTGGCGCGCAGATAGCCAAGAACCTGGCCGATCTCCTGAATGATGCTTGGCTGGATGCCTTCGGTTGGTTCATCCAGCAACAGCACCTTGGGCTTCATGATCAGCGCGCGGGCGATGGCCAATTGCTGCTGCTGGCCGCCGGAAAGATCACCCCCCCGGCGATGCAGGAAATCCTTCAGGATCGGGAACAGCGTGAACACCTCGTCCGGGATATGGTGCTCGGCCCTTGGCAGCACGGCAAAGGCGGTTTCCAGATTTTCGCGCACCGTCAGCAGCGGAAAGATCATCCGCCCCTGCGGCACCACGGAAAGTCCACGCCGGGCCATGTCTTGCGCGCGCAAGGGCGGCAGGGTCTGGCCATCCAGCACAACCGTGCCGCCTGATCGCGGATGCGTGCCCGCGAGTGCCCGCAGGAACGAGGTCTTGCCAACCCCGTTCGGCCCCATGATGCAGGTCACCTTGCCCGCAGAGGCGGCAAAGTCGATGCCATGCAGGATCTGGCTGCCACCGTAATGCAGGGTCAGGCCTTTCGTTTCCAGCATCATCCGCGCCCCAGATAAACACTGATCACCTGCGGATCGCGGGTGACATGATCAAGCGAGCCTTCGGCCAGCACCGCGCCTTCGTGCAGCACGGTTACCTTGCAATTCAGGCGGCGAACGAAATCCATGTCATGTTCCACCACCACAACGGCCCGCGTCTTGGCAAGGCTGACCAGCAGGGCTGTCGTCTGTTCCCGTTCCGCCGGGGTCATCCCGGCTGCGGGTTCATCCACCAGCAGCAGCCGGGGTTCCTGCGCCAGCAGCATCGCGATTTCCAGCCATTGCTTTTGCCCGTGGCTGAGTTCGCCCGATTTGCGGTGCAGATGATCGGCAAGGCCCACGTCGCGCGCCAGTTCCCGCACCCGCGCATGATCGGCCGGCCCCGGCTTCCACAGCAGCACGCGCCATGGGCTGCGCGGTGCCTTCAGCGCAAGGATCAGGTTGGCCTCAACGGTCTGATCCTCGAACACTGTGGGGCGCTGGAATTTGCGCCCGATCCCTTCGCGCGCAATCTGCGCCTCGTTCATCGACAGAAGCGAGACGGACCTTTCGCCGAAGGTGACGGTGCCGGTATCGGGGCGGGTCTTGCCGGTGACGATATCCATGAAAGTGGTCTTGCCCGCGCCGTTTGGGCCGATGATGGCGCGCAGTTCGGCAGGGCCGATGTTGAACGACAGGTTGTTGATGGCGCGAAAGCCGTCGAAGGTGACGGAAACGCCGGAAACCTCCAGCAGGGCGGTCATCGCTGCGCCTCCTGTTCCTGAAAGGCGCCATCATCGGGGCCCAGCGGGGCGCCCTTGCGATCCGGCGGGGCAATGTGGCGAAGGCGGTCGAACAGCCCGCCAATGCCCTTGGGCGCGAAAAGCGTGACGGCAACGAAGGTCAGGCCAAGGATGACCAGCCACCAGTCCACCCAGTTCAGCCTTACCGGGCCAAGGGTGATGTCGGGCAGCCGTCCCGAGGTGAAGACACTGGACATCAGCGATACGAAGGCCGCCCCGATGACCGCCCCATAAAGCCGCCCGCGACCGCCGATGGCCACCCAGACGGCAAGATAGATACTGGCGATGGGGGCCAGTTCCGCCGGGTTGATGATGCCCGCCTGCGGGTAATACAGCACACCCGCCAGCGCCGCGATCAGGGCGGTCAGCGTGAAAAGGAACAGCTTGTAGACCTCGACAGGGTAGCCCAGGAACCGCACCCGCGCCTCGTCATCGCGAATGGCGCGGATCACGCTGCCGAACTTGCCAGAGACGACCCAGTTCAGGGTCAGGTAGCCAAGCGCGAGGGCGAGGGCCGAGGCCCAGAAGAACCAGATCGACACCAGATCCTGCGAGGTATCGGCCAGCCCCGGCAGGTTTTGCAGGCCCGAAAGCCCGTTGTTGCCGCGCAGGCCGCTGTCGTTCTGAAAAAGGTAAAGGGCCAGCGCAAGGGTCATCGCCTGCGTCAGGATTGAAAGGTAAACCCCGGTCACGCGGGACCGAAACGCCAGCCAACCGAAGATCAGGGCCAACACACCCGGAACCGCCAGCGCCATTAGCAGTTGCAGGGGCAGCGAATGGGCAAAGGACCAGATCACCGGCAGGTCGGATGATCCGACAACGCCGAAGATCTGGGTGGCGATACCTTGGGTAATTTCTTCGGGTGTTGCGGGAAGGCCGCCTTGGGACAGGGCCGCGACCACGATCTCTTCTGTCCGGGCATACATGAGCCACATGCCGATCATGTAGCCGCCAAGGGCAAAGAAGGCCATGTGGCCAAGGCTCAGGATACCGGCATAGCCCCAGATCAGATCCATCGCGAGGGCCACAAGGCACAGGCACAGCGTCTTGCCCAGCGTCTTGACGAAAGAGGTGGAAATGACACCGGCGCCAAAGGCTTCGGACATCAGGGTGACGCACAGGGTAAAGACGGCAAGCAACCCGATGAAGATCAGGACCGACGGGTTGCGGGCAAGAAAACTGCGGGTCATGGCTCAATCTCCCGCCGCGCGGCCGCGCAGGGCGATGATCCCGCGGGGCCTGAACTGGATGAAAAGGATGATGAAAAGGATCATGTAGGTCTGCGCGGCAAGCGTGTTCGACGGGTTCAGGAACTCAATCAGCTTTTGCAAGCTGCCGATCATCGTGGCCCCGGCCAGCGTGCCCCAGACATTGCCGACCCCGCCCACCACCACGGTCATGAAGGATTGCACGATGTAATCCGCGCCCATTTCGGAGGTGACCTTGGCATAAAGCCCGATGGCGACGCCGGCGATGCCGGCGATGCCGGAGCCAAGCCCGAATGTCAGCATGTTGATCCGGTCGGGGTTGATGCCCATGGAGGCGGCCATGGTCGGGTTCTGCGTCACGGCGCGGACCTCCAGCCCCAGCCTTGTGCGCTTCATCAGCCACAGGAAGAACAGCAGAAAGATCACCGCCAGCACAAAGATCGCGATACGGATATAGCTGATCGAGACGACATCGTTGAAGGTCAATGCCCCGTCCAGCCAGCCCGGTGCCGTCAGGGGACGGGCCTGTGTGCCAAAGACGTTCTTCAGAATCTGTTGCAGCGCGATGGAGATCCCAAAGGTGGCCAGCAGCGTTTCCAGCGGGCGTTTGTACAGATGGCGGATCACAAGGCGTTCCATCGCCACGCCGGCGCCAAAGGTGATGGCAAAGGCCAGCGGCAACGCGATCAGGATGGAAAGCGTGTAATCGGGCACGAAAAGCTGGACCACAAAGCCGGTATAGGCACCCATGGTGATGAACTCTCCATGCGCCATGTTGATCACGCCCATCACGCCGAAAGTGATGGCAAGACCGATGGCGGCAAGGAAATAGATCGCGGCCAGCGACAGGGCATCAAGCCCAAGGTCGGCCGCCTGCATCAGCGCCACCTTGCGGTCGATCCGGGCAAGAGCGGCGGCTGCGGCATCGGTCACGGCACGGTCCTGTTCGACATAGGCGTCGACAAAGCGATGGGCGGCAACGGCGGCCCGCGCCTCGTCATCCGTGGCGGCCGTGGGCACGGTGCCTGCCGCTTCCAGCGCGGTATAGGCGCGGTCACGCGCGGCCTGGCTGTTCAGATCGGCCAGTGCAATGCCGCCGACCATACCGCCCGACAAATGCGTCACAAGGGCGGCGCGCTGATCTTCGGGCGACAGCCGGGCAGGGGCCAGACCGGCGCCCACCAGCAGCGCATAGGCTTCGTCTTCGGTGATGTCGCGGCCGGGGATCAGCGGGCGGGCAATGTTGGGGGGCACATTGCCGGCCACGACCATGCGGGTGGTGGCCAGCAACGGGTTCAGCGCGGCCCGGGTATCCAGCGCGATATCTGCGCCAAGGCTTTCGATGGCAGCCACACGGGCGGTGGGGTCAGGATCGAAGCGCAGGGTCAGGAACCGCTCCAGCCGTTCTTTCTGCGCTTTCAGGTCAGGGTCCGTCTCGGTGGTGATGGCCGCGCGCAGCGGCGCCAGGGTTTCGGCGCTTGGGTCGCGGGCGATGGACGAAAGGGCCTCGGCCCGGCGGGCGGGGTCGGGGTCTGTCAGGGTGAACTGCACCAGCGCGCTGGCGATCAGGCCACGCACCCCGGCATTGGGCTTCAGCTCTGTCACCTCGGCCCTTGTGGCTGTGCCGGCCGGCGTGCCGTCCAGTCCCATTAGGGCAAGGCCGGGCCCTTCAGGGGTGGCGATCAGCAGGGCGCCATCGGCCTTGCGGATCACAAGGCGCTTGTCGGCCCAGGCGGAAAGGATGTCATCGGCCATCGCGTCACCGCTGCCAGCAATGGCCGCAATCACCGGGCCAATGGTCTGCCGCGAGGGCTTTTCGATCTGGGCGCGGTTGTCGGCCACGATCTGCGCGGCCAGACCTTCGGCCCGGGAAAGGGCGGGCAAAAAGCACAGAAGGGCCGCAAGAAGACAGGCGATCAGGCGCATGGGGTTTCCAAGGCAGTGAAACGGTGGGGGTTCGGGCACCGGTGGCAAGGAAAGGGGCGGTTGCCGGCAAGGGCGCCCCATCCCCTCCCCACCAAAGGGGGGGTAGGGGAGGCGCCTTGCCCCGCTCGGGGGCGGCGTGGTCAGGTCAGTAGTTTGACTTCAACTGCACGCAGGTTGCGGTTTCCTTGTTGTACATCCCGCATTTCAACTCGGCCCAGTCCGCCTCCAGCACCGCCGATTCCGGCAGGTAATCTGTCCAGGCGTCGCCAGGAACAGGGTCGGTCTGGCTGATGATGTCGAACTGGCCATCGGCGCGGATCTCGCCGATCAGCACGGGCTTGGTCAGGTGGTGGTTGGGCAGCATCTCGGCGATGCCGCCGGTCAGGTTGGGGAATTTCTGGCCGATCATCGCGGCGGAAACCGCATCCACATCGGTGGTGCCCGCCGCCGTGACGGCATTCACCCACATGTTGAAGCCGATGTAATGCGCCTCCATCGGGTCATTCGTCACGCGCTTGTCATCCTTGATGAAGGCTTTCCATGCCGCGATGAAGGCCGCGTTTTCCGGGGTATCGGCAGACATGAAATAATTCCATGCCGCCAGATGCCCGGCAAGGTTGGTGGTATCCAGCCCCGACAGTTCCTCTTCGCCGACCGAGAAGGCGACGACAGGCAGCGTTTCTGCGGTTACGCCGGCGGCGGCCAGTTCCTTGTAGAACCCGATGTTGGCATCGCCGTTGATGGTGGAAATCACGCCCACCTTCTTGCCATCAGCACCCAGCGCCACAACGTCACCCACAATCTTGGACCAGTCGGAATGGCCGAAGGGGGTGTAATTCACGAAGATGTCTTCCTTCGGGATGCCCTTGGAAATCAGATAGGCTTCCAGAATGTTGTTCGTGGTGCGCGGATAGACGTAATCGGTGCCCAGCAGCGCGAATTTGGTAACGCCCAGCTCTTCCAGATAGTAATCCACCGCCGGAATGGCCTGCTGGTTCGGGGCGGCCCCGGTGTAGAACACGTTTTTCGAAGATTCCTCGCCCTCGTACTGGACGGGATAGAACAGAAGCCCGTTCAGTTCCTCGATCACCGGCAGCACGGATTTGCGGCTTACGCTGGTCCAGCAGCCGAACATCACATCAACATTCGAAACGGTCAGCAGTTCGCGCGCCTTTTCGGCAAACAGCGGCCAGTCCGAGGCAGGATCGACGACCACGGCTTCAAGCTGTTTGCCCAGAAGCCCGCCCTTGGCATTCTGCTGTTCGATCAGCATCAGCATGGTGTCTTTCAGCGTGGTCTCCGAAATGGCCATCGTGCCCGAAAGCGAATGAAGAACGCCGACCTTGATGGTGTCGGATTGGGCAAGGGCGATGCGGGGCAAGGCGGCCGAGGCGATCGCGGATGCCAGAAGTGAACGTCTGGTCAGTTTCATGGTGTTTCCCCTTTGGACCCCCCGGTGCCGTCTTCGCCATGAAGACAGGGCCTGCCGGTCGGGCAGCGCGTTTCTTGTTCCAAGTCTGGTTCCAAGGCCTGCTGGCGATGGCGAAGGACAGGTGCCGGTGCCAGCCGTGCCGTGCCCGGAAAAGACCGGACATGATCCATGGGGGGAAGGTTTCGGGCCCGGATCAATCGCCGCGCGGCGCCAAGGCGGCCCTGGCGGACCGCAGCGCCGCAGTGCCCAAATCTTTTGCACTTCAGCAATGCTGCGGCGCAGAAAGCGGGCGATTGCCGAAGGGGCCGCCGCCCGGAACCCGGCGATGCGCCGAGGGTCAGATTCGAAGGGTCGCCAGTCGGTCAGCTGACCGGCTGTTCCCGCCCCTGCCGCACTGCCGCGGTGGCGGGGGCAATGCGTCGCCCGGTTCCTGCATCAAAAAGATGCACCCTTTCGGGGGCCACGCGCACGCCTACGGTGGCACCGGGGTGTAGCGCGGGGCGGTCTTCGGTCAGCAGGCAGAAAGGGATATCCTCGAAGATCAGGTTGCACTGCCGGGTGGCGCCCAATTCCTCGATCATGTCCAGTCTTGCATCGAAGCTGCCCTGTCCCGGGGCCACCAGCGTGGCATGTTCGGGGCGGATGCCCAGTTGCACCAGATGGCCATCGGGCAGGCCGGCGGGCAGGGCAACCGGCACCTCGCTGTCGTCTTCTAGCACCACCCCGCGGCGCGCGATGCTGACATGGCCGGGCAGGATGTTCATCGCCGGGCTGCCGATGAAGCCCGCGACATAAAGCGATGCAGGCTGGTCATAGATTTCCGACGGCGTGCCGATCTGTTCGATCGTGCCCTTGTTCATCACCACCAGACGGTCGGCCAGCGTCATGCCTTCGTGCTGGTCATGGGTGACAAAGATGCTGGTGGCCCCGATGCGGTTGTGGATCTTGCGGATCTCGTGGCGCATCTGCACGCGCAGCTTGGCATCCAGGTTCGACAGCGGTTCGTCGAACAGGAAAACCTTGGGTTCGCGGATGATCGCCCGCGCCATTGCCACCCGCTGCCGTTGCCCGCCGGAAAGCTGGCCGGGCTTGCGGTCCAGAAAATCGCCCAAGCCCACCGATGCGGCAGTGGCCTGTACCCGGGCCAGCCGTTCGGCCTTTGCCACGCCGGCCACCTTCAGCGCGTAGCCGATGTTTTCAGCCACCGTCATATGCGGATAGAGCGCATAGTTCTGAAACACCATGGCGCAGCCCCGCTCTCGGGGCTCCAGCGCGTTCACCACGGTGCCGGCAATCTGGATCTGGCCCTCGCTGATCTCTTCCAGCCCCGCGATCATCCGCAGCAGCGAGGATTTCCCACAGCCCGAAGGGCCAAGGATCACGACGAATTCGCCATTGGCGATGTGCAGGTCGATGCCTTGCATGATGGTGGTCTTGCCATAGGTCTTGCCGGCGTTGTGGATGATGATCTCGGCCATGGGTGCCTCACTTATCGGTATTGATCAGGCCGCGCACGAACCAGCGCTGCATGAAGATGACGATGACGATGGGGGGAAGCATGACGACCAGCGTGGCGGCCATGGCCAGGTGCCATGTCGGCGTGCCGCCACCGGTGGTCAGCTGATCGGGAACCAGATCGGAAAGCTGCACCACCACCATTCCGTAAGTCGCCCGGTCGGTGATCACCAGCAGCGGCCACAGATACTGGTTCCACGCATAGACGAACATGATCGTGGCAAGGGCCGCGATATTGGTTTTTGAAAGCGGGATCAGCACATCCCACAGGAAACGCAGCGGCCCCGCGCCATCCATCCTTGCCGCTTCGACAAGTTCGTCGGGGATGGTCAGGAAAAACTGCCGGTAGAGGAAGGTGCCGGTGGCAGTGGCGACAAGCGGCAAGATCAGCCCGGTATAGGAATTGAGCAGGTTCCATTCCAGCGCCACCTCGACCCCCGACAGGGTGGCGATCAGCCAGCTTATCCCGGTGGCATCCATGATGGTCTGAAAGGGGGAAAGCGCATTGGCGGCCACCGCATAGGTGGGCACGATCCGCACTTCCAGCGGCAGCATCAGGGTGATGAAGATCGCCCAGAAGATCAGCATCCTGCCACGGAAGGTGAAGAAGACCAGCGCAAAGGCGGTGATGCAGGCCAGCGTGATCTTGCCCACCACCACGCCGGTGGACACGATCAGCGTGTTCACGAACTTCGGCCCGAAGTCGGATTGTACCCAGGCCTCTTTCAGATTCGGCCAAAGCTGGTCGCCCGGCCAGAATTCGACCGGGGCGGAATTCACAGCCTGCAGAGTATGCGTGGCCGCCACAAAGGCCAGCCAGATGGGCACCAGGATGATGACAAGGCCAAGGATCAGGATCAGATGGGTGGCGATGTTCAGAAGTGGCGTGCGTTCGATCATGGCGGCCCCCGGTCAGGTGTAATGCACGCGCCGCTCGACATAGCGGAACTGCACGAAGGTCAGCGCCATGACGAGAAGCATCAGGATGATGGATTGGGCGGCGGCCCCGGAATAATCAAAGCCCCGGAAGCCATCGGCATAGATCTTGTAGACCATCAGGTCCGTCGCGCGGAACGGCCCGCCGCCGGTCAGCGTATCGACGATGCCGAAACTGTCGGTGAAGCTGTCGGTGATGTTGATTACCAGAAGGAAAAAGAAGGTGGGCGTCAGCAGCGGCAGTTGCATGTCCACCATCCGGCGCAAGGGGCGGGCGCCGTCCATCGCCGCGGCCTCGGTCAGGCTGCGGGGAATGGATTGCAGCGCGGCCAGAAAGAAGATGAAGCTGTAGGCCACTTGCTTCCATGCGCCTGCGATGACAATCGCCGTCACGGCCTGCCAGGGGTATTTCGACAAGTCCCACCAGCCCGGCGCAATGGTGTTGATATAGCTGAAGATGCCTGCGCCGGGGTTGAAGACGAACTGGAACGCCAGCCCCACCGCAGGGGCGGCCACGGCATAGGGCCAGATGATCCCCACCCGATAGGCGCGGTATCCGGCAAGCTGGCGGTCGACAAAGATGGCCAGCGTCAGCGCCATCCCCATCGCGATGACGGTGGTGGCCAGTGCGTAGATCACCGATACCCGCACGGAACCCCAGTAATAGGGATCGCTCAGCACTTTGGTGAAATTGTCGAACCCCACCCAGGTATTGCCGCCGCCCCAGGGTTGTTCCAGCGTAAAGGCCCAGTACAGCGCCTGCGCCGAAGGCCAGTAGAAGAAGATGAAGATGATCAGAAGTTGCGGCGCCAGAAGGGCGGCGGCAATCCAGCTGAATTTGAAACAGGCGCGGCGCATGGCATCCCCCGGCAGTGGAAACGGGGCGCGGCCGGCATGGCCACGCCCATTCTTGCGGTTACGGCTTAGGGAAAGGTCTTGCCGGCATAGGTCTTGGCAAAGCGGGCCAGCTGATCGTTGCCACGGGCAACGGCGGTATCCAGCGCCTCTTGCATCGTCTTCTGCCCGGCCAGAGCGGCCTCTACCTCGGCCTGCCATTCGGCGCGGATCTGGATGAAGCCGCCCAGACGGATGCCGCGGGTCAGCGGGCCCGGCTCGGTATAGGTCAGCGACTTCAGCGCGATGTCGCGGTTCACATAGGGCTGGTTATTGTAAAAGCCCTTGGCCAGCAGCGCGTCATAGCCGGTTTTCGTGACCGGGATATAGCCGGTGTTCGACACCCAGAATTCTTCCGACTCGGGCGTGGCAAGGAAGGCCAGATAGGCCGCAGCAGCCTTGTATTCGTCTTCCGACTTGCCCGAAAGAACCCAAAGCGACGCTCCACCCACAACCGTGTTGTGGCGTTCGGTGCCCTCATAGACCGGGATCATCTGAACATCCCAGGCAAAGGCGGGCGTCAGCTTGTGGATGGTGTTGTGATCGGCGATGGACGAAAAGAAGACCGAACATTCCCCTTCGACAAAGCTGTCACGCGCGGTCTTGCCGGCGGCCTGCGTGCGCAGCATCGCATAGCCTTCGTTGATCCAGCGCTGGATGTTTTCCATGTGCTTGACGTGCAGCGTGGTGTTGAACAGCAATTCGCTGTCCAGCCCGTCATAGCCGTTGTTGTTCGAAGCGACCGGAACGTTGTGGGCCATCGAGAATTGTTCAAGATCAACCCAGGTCGACGGCGCATAGGCATAGCCGCAATCCTGGCCGCTGGCCTTCAGCGCCTTGAAGGCGGCTTCCATGCCTTCCCATGTCAGCGGGGCCTCTGTGATGCCGGCCTTGGCGAACTGGTCCTTGTTGTAATAGTAAACCGGGGTAGAAGAGTTGAACGGCATCGAGAAGAAATCGCCGTTCGAGGCGGAATAGTAATTGGCGATGCCGGGGAAGTAGTTGGCCCAGTCGATGCTGTAGCCCGCATCTTCCATCAGCTTCTTGACCGGGTAGAATTCGCCCGAAAGCATCAGATCGGCGGTGCCGGCGTCGAAGGACTGCACCAGCGTCGGGTGCTTGCCCGCGCGGAAGGCGGCGATGGTGTTCTGCACGGCCTTGTCATAACCGTCCTGGCCTACGCAGACCGCCTCGTACTGGTCTTGCGATGCGTTGAAGCGATTGCAGGTTTCGGCCACGACAGCGCCCAGATCGCCTGTCAGCCCATACCAGTATTCGAATTTCACCTTTTCAGCCGAGGCTGCCCCGGCAGTGGCCAGAAGCACCATGGCAGTGGTTGCCAGCTTGAATGTCATCGTCCCTGTCTCCGTCAAAAGGGGGCCGCAGTCGGGCTGCGGCACGACGCTTGGGGTGCCAGAAGAAGGTCACAGGGCGTTGATGGGTTTATGAATATTTTATTTAATGATAACAGGTATTTGTGGCGCAAATGGGAAGCGCGCAGAGGTGCCTCTGCGCGCTTCCATGCGGTGAAGCAGTGGCGTCAGCCGTGGCTGAACAGTCCCGACGCCAGTTCCAGATGGCGCGGCAGGTAATCCTGGAAATGCACTGTCACGCCTTCTTCATCAGCCAGAACCACCGCCATCTGCGCCGGCCCCTCCAGCCGCAGTTGCTGACCAGTCATGCCGGGCAGATGTGCGTTCACCGAATAATGGCTGCCTGCCAGGGTTGTCATGGGAATGCCGTGCCAGATGCCCGATGTCGTCAGATGCACATGGCCCGCAATCACCATGCGGATATCCGGATGGCGCTTCAGCAACCGGGCAAAGCCCGCGCCATCTGCCAGCGGAATGTCATCCACCGGCAGTGAAAGTCGGTTCGCATGGTGGTGCATGATCACGATCACCGGGCGATCCGCAGCCTCGTCCAGCCGGGTGGCCAGCCAGTCGCGCCGGCCGTCGCACAGGGCGCCTGCGTGGGTGCCGGGGGTCGTGGTATCCAGCAGGATCACGCGGTAGCCATCATGGTCGATCGCTTTTGACACAAGGCCTGCCGGATCGGCCAGTTCCTCGCCAAAGACCGACAGAAAGGCCTGCCGGTTGTCATGGTTGCCGATGGTGATGTGGCAGGGCATGGCCAGCGGAGCCAGCAGGCGCTTCAGCGCCTCGTAAGCGGCGGTTTCCCCCAGATCGGCCAGATCGCCGGCGATGGCAACGAAATCGGCATCGGCATGATCGCGGTTGATGGCGGCAATCCCCGCCGCCAGACGGGCGGCCGGGTCAAGCCCGTTGACCGCCACACCGGGCGGGCCAAGATGCAGGTCGGACAGGACGACGAATTTCATTCCGCCAGCCCCAGTGCCGCCAGATGCCGGGCCGAAGGGATGACCCCGGCCTTGTCGCGCAGTTCAAGGATCAGGCGCGGATTGGCCCCGGTCTGGGCAATGGCTTCGAACACCGAGGGCCACAGGATCGTGCCATGGCCGATCTGCCAGTGCCGGTCGGCATAGCCATCGGCATCTTGCAGATGCACATGGCCCAGCTGCGCCCCCGCCGCGCGAATGAAGAAATCCACCGGCGGCGCCCCGGTCGAGATATGGGCGTAATGCGCGTGCCCGGTATCCACCGAAAGCGCCAGCGCCTGCCAGTCCAGCGCGGCGCAAAGCCCGGCCCGGTCGGCGGGTTCGATATCCTCGATGTTTTCCAGCATCAGCGTCACCCCCATATCGGCGGCGCGGGTCAGCACTGGCGCCAGCGTGTCGCGCGCGGCCTCTATCATGCGCGCACTGTCCTTGGGATACAGGCCACGGTGGTTGTAGCCCCAGGTGGTAAAGGGGGAATGGATCACCATATGCGTGGCCTTCAGGGCCGCGCAGACATCCAGCCCCTGCTGAAATCGCCGCGTCACGATGCGGCGCACTTCGGGATCGTAAGAGGCGATGGTGAACCCCCAGAACGGCCCGTGAATCCCAAGGCGCCCCTTGTGCCCGTCCAGCAGGCGCAGGGTTTCGGCCGCCAGCCCGGACCAGTCGCCTTCCAGCACCTCGGCATCGACAAAGGCTTGCAGTTCCAGGTCGCGCGGCGCCTCCAGCAGCCAGTCGCGATGCGCGGCAAGGCTGGCGTGATCAAGGGCAGCGCCAAGGATAGGACGTGTAGGCATGATCTGTCTTTCCATAGTGACTCGATTCCCGCCCGAAGCTGATTTGGCGCTGTAACGGGCACATTGTCGAAGGGTGAATTTGGCATGACAGAAGCCTGACGGCCTTCTGTCACTGAAGTTTCACGCCCGGTTCAGCCCGATGTCACACAGACGCCCCATAAGCCGCGCTGAAACAGGCGGGGGAAGGCCGGATGCTGGAAGTAAGGGCTGTCACGCGGATGTTCGGCCAGAAGGCCGCGGTGGATCGCATCAGCTTTGCGGTCGATGGCCCTGCCTTCGTGGGCATCATCGGGCGGTCCGGGGCAGGCAAGTCCACCTTTCTGCGGATGATGAACCGGCTGACCGAAGCCACCAAGGGCGAGATTTTGGTGGATGGCCGCGATATTCTTGCATTGAAGGGGGCAGAGGCGCGCGCATGGCAAAGCCAGTGCGCGATGATCTTTCAGCAGTTCAATCTGGTGCCGCGCATGGATGTGGCATCGAACGTATTGCACGGGCTTTTGAACCGCCGGTCCAGCCTTCAGACGCTGTTCAACCTGTGGCCGCGCGCCGATATCCTGCGCGCGCTGGACATCCTGAACCGTCTGGGCATTGCCGAACAGGCCCCGAAGCGGGCCGAGGCGCTTTCGGGCGGCCAGCAGCAGCGCGTGGCCATCGCCCGCGCCCTGATGCAAGACCCCCGTATCATCCTTGCCGATGAACCCATCGCCAGCCTTGATCCGATGAACGCCCAGATCGTGATGGATACGCTGAAGCGGATCAACGTCGAAGACGGGCGCATGGTAATTGCCAACCTGCACACGCTGGATACCGCACGCCGCTATTGCGACCGGATCATTGGCATGCGCGATGGGCGTATCGTGTTTGATGGCAACCCAAGCCAGCTGACCACGGGCGTGGCCCGCGACATTTACGGTGCCGATGCCGACTTCTCCGAGGCGGCCACCAGCACCAGCATCGATGCAATCGGCCGGTCCGATGCAGCCGATGCCGTCATTCGTGCGGCGCAAGCCGCCATCTAAGTTCA
>JALQTL010000134.1 GCA_023260935.1 Paracoccaceae bacterium | reverse complement strand
GAGCGAGAGCCTGCCCGATTTCGTGAAGCTGGCCGAGGCCTTTGGCTGCAAGGGCATCAAGGTCAGCGATCCGAAGGATCTGGATGACGCGATCATGGAGATGATCCGCTATGAAGGGCCGGTGATCTTTGATTGTCTGGTGGAAAAGCATGAAAACTGCTTCCCGATGATCCCGTCAGGCAAGCCGCATAACGAGATGCTTCTGGGCGAGGCCGAGACGCAGGGCGTGATTCAGGCCGGCGGCGCGGTTCTGGTGTGACATGTCGGACCGGGGGCTGTCTGCCCCCGGACCCCCGAGGATATTTTTGAACAGATGAAGGGGAGAGGCGATGTCGCCGCTCAATATCAAGAAAGGCTCTTCCAGCCATTCCGCCTATGACCTGCGCGACAGCCATGCCGAGGTCGAGGAAAGCCACACGCTGGCGGTGATCGTGGAAAACGAGCCGGGGGTTCTGGCGCGGGTGATCGGTCTGTTTTCGGGCAGGGGCTACAACATCGACAGCCTGACGGTCGCGGAAGTGGACCATACCGGGCACAAGAGCCGGATCACCATCGTGACCCGGGGCACGCCGGCGGTGATCGACCAGATCGAGGCGCAGCTAAGCCGCATGGTGCCGGTCTATGCCGTGCATGACCTGACGGCCGAGGGGCCTTCGGTGCAGCGCGAACTGGCACTTTTCAAGGTGGCGGGCAAGGGCGAGGCTCGGATCGAGGCGCTGCGGCTGGCCGAGATCTTCCGGGCCAATGTGGTGGATTCGACGCTGGAATCCTTTGTGTTCGAAATGACGGGCACGCCCGAAAAGATCGATGCCTTTGCCGAGCTGATGCGGCCCTTGGGCCTGCGCGAAATGGCACGGACCGGCGTGGCCGCCCTGGCCCGCGGCGCCTGATCCTTTCAGGGGTTTGCCGCCGACGGGGGCGTGCGGGCGGCATCCGGGGGGTGCGTCAGCGCCCTTCGAAGGCGGGGGGACGCTTTTCAAGGAAGGCGACAACGCCTTCCTTGAAGTCCCGGGTCTGGCCGCAGGCGCCTTGCAGTCGCGCCTCCAGCGCCAGTTGGGCTTCAAGATCATGGGCATAGCTTTGCCGCAGGGCCTGTTTGACGCCGTGATAGGCAACTGTCGGCCCCTTGGCCAGGGCGCCCGCGCGCGCGGCAAGGTGGCTGGCGAAGGCGTCATCGGGCACGGCTTCCCAGATCATCCCCCAATCGGCGGCCTGTCGCGCGGTGATCCTGTCGGCAAAGAGCATGGCGCCCATGGCGCGGGCAAAGCCCACCTGCCGCGGCAGCCAGTAGGTGCCGCCTGCATCCGGCATCAGGCCGATGCGGGTAAAGGCCTGAATGAAGCTGGCGCTTTCGCAGGCAATCACCACGTCGCAGGCCAGCGCCAGATTGGCCCCGGCCCCGGCGGCCGCGCCATTGACCGCGGCAATCGTGGGCAACCGGCAATCCATGATGGCCCGCAGCAAGGGTTCGTATTCATCGCGCAGCGTGCGCTCCAGATCGATCTGCGCCACATTCGCGCCATCACCCAGATCCTGACCCGAGCAGAAGGCCCGACCGACCCCCGTCAGCACGATCACGCGCGCGGATTTTTCGGCCCTGCGCACGGCATCCAGAAGTTCCGCACGCATCTGGCTGGACAGCGCGTTCATGACCTCGGGGCGGTTCAGCGTGATGGTCGCCACGCCATCGGCTTCGGTCAGGATGATGGTCTGATAGGTCATGGGCCCCCCCGGGGTTGCAGCCGGCCCAGACTATCCCCGCCCGCCGGCAAAGCGAAAGGGGAAACGCGGCGTCACTGGTTCAGCAGATCTTTCAGCCGCCGCTCTTCATCGGCTGTCAGGGCCGGTTCGGCCACCGCGCTGCGGGACCGACGCCGCGTATAGGCAAAGGCCAGCCCCCCGCCGACCAGCAACAGCAGCGGACCCGCGCCCCAGAGCAGCAGATTGACGCCTTCGGGCCGGGGATTGAACAGCACGAATTCGCCGTAGCGGGCAACGATGAAATCCACCACCTCGGCATCGCTGTCGCCCGCCATCAGGCGTTCGCGCACCACAAGCCGCAGGTCGCGGCTGATCGGGGCGTTGGAATCGTCGATGGATTCGCCCTGGCACACGGGGCAGCGCAGATCGCGGCTGATTGCGCGGGCGCGCGCCTCCAGCCCCGGGTCGGCCAGCATTTCATCGGGCTGCACGGCCAGAAGCGGGCCCGAGGGGGCCAGCAGGGCAAGCGCGAGGGCAAGAAGAAGCCTGCGCATCGCCCTACTCCGCCGCCACGGCGGCGGGGGCGGCACGACGCCCTGCCCCGGCGGCCACGCGGTAGCGCCGGTCAGACAGGCTGAGCATGCCGCCAAAGGCCATCAGCAGGCAGCCGGCCCACAGCCAGTTGGCGAAGGGTTCGATATAGGACCGCACGGCCCAGCCGCCGTTTTCCTGACGATCCCCGATCACAAGATAGACATCACGCCAGAAGCCATAGTCGATGGCGGCTTCGGTCGTTGGCATGGCGGCCACCGGATAGACACGTTTTTCAGGGTTCAAGACCGAGACAAGCGCCCCGTCGCGGCGCACCTCCATCGTTGCCATGGTGGTGAAATAATTGGGGCCGCGCAGTTCTTCGACATTCGCCAGTGTCACCTCATAGCTGCCCAGAGGGAAGCTTTCGCCAATCTGAACCACGCGGATATCTTCGGTTTTCCACGCCAGCATGGCCGATACGGCAAAGATGGTGACCCCGAGCCCGCCATGGGCAAAGGCCTTGCCCCAGTCAGCGCGCGGCAGGCGGGTCAACCGCGCCAGCCGCGCGGAAAGGCCGCCGCGCCCGGTGCGCCCCCACAGATCGATCAACGCCCCCAGCAGCACCCAAAGGCCAAGGCCAAGGCCGATCGGGCCAAGCGTTGTCTGGCGGGTCTGCATGGCCCAGACCAGAAGGCCCGCCGCCACCGCCAGAACCAGCGCCGGCAGAAGATTGCGCATCGAACGAGCCACCTCGCCCCGCTTCCACGGGATCATCGCCCCCAGAGGCAAGAGCAGCGCAAGGCCCACGATGAAAGGCGAAAAGGCCGCGTTGAAGAAGGGTTCGCCCACGCTCAGCTTGCGGTCGAAGAACAGTTCGGCCACCAGCGGCCAGATCGTGCCGATGAAGATCACGAAAGCGGCCACGGAAAGAAGCAGGTTATTGGCCACCAGCGCACTTTCGCGGCTGACCATGGAGAATACGCCCTTCGCCTCCATCGCGCCGGCGCGGAAGGCAAACAGCGTCAGCGCGCCCCCCATGAAGACCCCAAGAATCAGCAGGATGAACACGCCGCGTTCGGGATCATTGGCAAAGGAATGCACGCTGGTGATGACGCCCGACCGCACGATGAAGGTGCCGATCAACGAAAAGCCGAAGGCCATGATCGCCAGAAGGATCGTCCAGGCCTTCAGGCTTTCACGCTTTTCCACCACGATTGCCGAATGCAGAAGCGCCGCGGCCAGAAGCCAGGGCATGAAGCTGGCGTTTTCTACCGGATCCCAGAACCAGAAGCCGCCCCAGCCCAGTTCGTAATAAGCCCACCACGACCCAAGGCCGATCCCGATGGTCAGGAAAATCCATGCAGCCAGCGTCCACGGACGCACCCAACGCGCCCACGCCGCATCAACGCGGCCTTCGATCAGAGCGGCCACCGCAAAAGAGAACGCCATCGAGAGGCCCACATAGCCGAGGTAGAGGAACGGCGGGTGGAACGCCAAACCAGGGTCCTGAAGCAGCGGGTTGAGGTCTTGACCGTTGAAGGGGGGCACCTGAAGCC
>JALQTL010000381.1 GCA_023260935.1 Paracoccaceae bacterium | reverse complement strand
TGCAGATTTTTTCCTGCGCCCCCTTGCACCCCCAAACGGCCATCGCTAAACACCGCCGCACGGTTGGGGTGTCGCCAAGTGGTAAGGCAGCGGTTTTTGGTACCGCCATACCTAGGTTCGAATCCTAGCACCCCAGCCAATCCCTTGCTTCACTTCAGACGCCAGCCACTTCAGGTGGTTAGGGGCACAGCGCGGGTTCAGGATGACCTCGCCACGCGGGCCGCCAAGGGGAATGCCAACCTGCGCGGCCTTCCCGGGGGCTTGCCGGCCGCCGCCTTCGGCCTTATGTGACGCCGCACGGCAGGCCAGTGGCAAGGGCCACGGAACAAGGCCCGCCCCTTGAACAGGAGCGCGCCCTTGCGCACAGCATGCCTTTCGGCCCTTTCGGCCTTTATCCTTCTGTCGGCTTGCGGCGGATCAAAGCCGATGCAGCTTTATCCGACCTCGGGGCCGCTGACGGACCAGACCCCGCCGCCGGTGATCGAGGCGAAGGCTGGCACCGCAAAAGATAATTCCGGCACGCTCACCTTCCGCCTGCCGGACAGGACGCGCTGCGAGGGCACCTGGTCTTCGGTGGCCCCACGCGTGCAATCGCGCGAACGCGGGATCAGCCTGTCGATCCGCGATCTGGGCGGCAAGCTCAGCCGGTCGACCGAAACCGTCGGCGGCGTGAACCGGGGCGAGATTTACGCGGTCTGCCGCGATGGCACCATCGTGCAGGGCCATTTTGCCATGGGCAGCGGCACCACCAGCGGCACTGGCACCGCAACCGACAGCCGGGGCAATACCTTCAAGCTGATGTTCTGAAAGGGCCTTTCAGGGCGCGCCGTCAGGCGGCCCTTTGCGCCAGCGCATCGTTCAGAAGGCCCAGCACAACATCGGCGGGCACCTGATCGGTGATGAAGGCCTGCCCGATTCCCCGCGCAAGGATAAAGCGCAGCCGCCCGTCCACCACCTTCTTGTCCTGCGCCATCAGCGCCAGCAGCGCCTCGGCCCCCGGCAGATCGCCCGGAATATCGGCAATATCCACCTTCATCCCCATGGCCCGCAGATGGGCCCGCACCCGGCTGGGCGATTCCTGTGCGCAAAGGCCCAGACGCTGCGACAATTCGAAGGCCAGCGCGCAGCCGATGGCGACACCTTCGCCATGCAGCAGCCGGTTGGAATAGCCCGTGGCCTTTTCCAGCGCATGGCAGAAGGTATGGCCAAGGTTCAGAAGCGCGCGCTCGCCCTCTTCTGTTTCGTCGCGTTCGACGATCCCGGCCTTCATCTGGACAGAGCGAAGCACCGCCTGCTGCCGCTTGGCCCGGTCATGGGCCAGATCGGGGCCGTTCGCTTCCAGCCAGTCAAAGAACGCGGCATCGCCCAGAAGACCGTATTTCACCACCTCGCCATAGCCGGCCAGAAAATCGCGCGGCGGCAGGCTGGTCAGGATGTCGACATCGGCCAGCACCAAACTGGGCTGGTGAAAGGCCCCGACAAGGTTCTTTCCCTGCGCGGTATTGATGCCGGTCTTGCCGCCGACCGAACTGTCGACCTGCGCCAGCAGCGTGGTGGGGATCTGCACGAAACGCACCCCGCGGCGCAATA
This sequence comes from Paracoccaceae bacterium, assembly GCA_023260935.1. Taxonomy (GTDB): domain Bacteria; phylum Pseudomonadota; class Alphaproteobacteria; order Rhodobacterales; family Rhodobacteraceae; genus Pseudotabrizicola. Next base: position 2,356 of record JALQTL010000381.1, on the reverse strand, counting down.
CGGCCGCGGCAAAACCGACCAGATCGCCGATCACACCCCCGCCAAAGGCCACCACCACATCACGCCGTTCGATCTTTTGTTCCAGCAGCCATTCCGTCGCGCGGGCAAATTCCGCCCAGCCCTTCGTCGCCTCGCCCGAGGGCAGCGCAAGGGCCACCGGGTCGATGCCCTCGGCCCTAAAGGCCTGTGTGAGCCGGTCAAGGTGCAAGGGGGCCACGGTATCATCGGTGATGATCGCCACCCGCGGGCGGGCCAGCAGCGGAGCGATCTCCGCCCCTGCCCTGTCGATCAGCCAAGGTCCGATCCGCACCTCATAGGACCGCGCGCCCAGTGCCACGGCAACCACGTCAACGGTCATTTCATTCTCCTTCCAGAACGTCGGGGCGCTGCAACAGGGCATCGATGACCCGCTGCGCCATCGCCTCGATCGACAGATCGGGGCTGGACTCCACGACGATATCGGCAAGGCTGTAAATCGGCACGCGCGCCTCATAAAGGGCGCGCAATGTCTCACGCGGGTTGGCGGTACGCAGCAGGGGCCGGGTCGTCTTGTGGCGCACGCGCTGCCACAACAGATCAAGATCGGCCCTGAGCCAGACGGCCACCCCCGCCTCGGTGATCAGCCGGCGGTTGGTTTCCGACAGATAGGCCCCGCCACCGGTGGAAAGGATGCAGGGCTCTGCCCTGAGCAGCCGGGCCAGAACCTCTGTCTCGCGCGCACGAAAGAAGGCCTCGCCGTCGCGCTCGAAGATTTCCGCGATGCTGCGGCTGGCCGCGCGGGTGATTTCGTCGTCCGAATCAAGAAAAGGCACCGACAGCGCCCGGGCCACCGCACTGCCCACTGCCGTCTTGCCCGCCCCCATCATGCCGATCATGGCCACGGTCTTTTTCAGCCGAGGCATCCGCCCCCCCTTCTTGCTCTTTGCCGCACGGCGGGGTTTCGCCCCTATCACGCGCTTTTTTCATGTCATGGCGTGAACTCGTCGCGAATGCCATATATATTCGCCCCACAACCTGCCAAAGCCGGGGCAAAACCCGGCCCGGCGGGCCATCATAACCGATCCCGGGGATCACCGGGGCAAGGTCTGGGGACGAAAAGGGGCAGTCACATGCTGGGTCGCATCTTCAAGCTGGTTTTCATTCTGGTGCTCCTGGGTGCTGTCGGACTTGTCGGCTATGCCTATGTGGCCGATCTTTCGCCTGCGCAGGAACAAGTCACGGTGCCGGTAACATTGAATGCGGACTGACGCCCTTTTGCCGGTTCTGACCTGCGGGCTTTTGCTGGCCCTGCCGCTGCGCGCAGAAGAACCGTTGTCAGCGATCGACTGGCTGTCGCAATCGGTGGAACGCCCGGCCGCAGCGGGTTCTGCGACCGGCCCGGCGGCGGGCAGGACCGAACCGCCCATCACCTCGCAAAGCGCGCTGCCGCAGGATGTGGCGGTCAGCCGGCTGGATGCGCTCTCGCCCGATGGGGCGGGGCTGTTGTCTTCACAGGTCACGGGCCTTCCGCGCAACCTGTGGGGCATGGGGCTGGAGGCCGAGATCATCGCCGCCCTTGCCGCCACCGAAACGGATCTGCTGCCCGCCCTTCAAGGGCTGATGATGACCCTGCTTCTGGCCGAGGCAGCCCCCCCCGTGGATGCAACCGGCAGCGGGCACCTGCTTCTGGCGCGGATCGACAGGTTGCTGGCCATGGGGGCGCTGGATCAGGCCTCGGCCCTGATGACCGCGTCGGGCAGCACCTCGCCCGAGGTGTTCCGGCGCGCCTTTGACGTGGCCTTGCTGACGGGCAACGAAGATCAGGGCTGCGATCTGATGCGCGCCACGCCCAATCTGGCGCCAACCCTGCCGGCGCGGATCTTCTGCCTTGCCCGGTCGGGGGACTGGAACGCGGCTGCACTGACGCTGCGCACGGCGCAGGCGCTTGGCCATGTCGATGCCGACGAGGACGCGCTTCTGTCGCGCTTTCTGGACCCAGATCTTTACGAGGGCGAAACCGTGCCGCCCCTGCCCGCGCGGATGACCCCGCTGGCCTGGCGGATGTTCGAAGCGATCGGCGAGCCGCAGGGAACCGAGACTCTGCCGCTGGCCTTTGCCCATGCCGAATTGCGCAGCACCGCAGGCTGGAAGGCGCAGATCGAGGCGGCCGAACGGCTTGTCCGCGTTGGCGCGATTGCCCCCAATGTGCTGTTGGGCCTTTACACCGAACGCCTGCCCGCGGCCTCGGGCGGGGTCTGGGACCGGGTGCGCGCGATCCGCGATGTCGATGCGGCGGTACAGTCGGGCGACGCGGCGGCCATCGCCAGGGCGCTGCCCGGGGCCTGGGCGCTGATGCGCGAGAATGGCCTCGCGGTGG
>JALQTL010000366.1 GCA_023260935.1 Paracoccaceae bacterium | reverse complement strand
GCGTGGGCGGCTGGCGTGAACTTCGGGCGGGGGCGGGGGTGAAATCGGCCTCGATCAGCGGGTCGGGGGTTTTTCGCGACGCAAACACCGATGAACGTGCGCGGCAGATCTTTTTCGACGGCGAGGTGCCGGAATGGCAAGTGATCATCCCGGATTTCGGGATTGTCGAAGGGCATTTCCAGATCAGCGCCATCGAATATGCCGGCAGTCACAATGGTGAGGCAACGTATGAAATCTCGCTCGCCTCGGCCGGGGCGCTGACGTTTACGGCGCTGTGATGGCAAATCCATGGACCGGAGAGGTGGCGATAACCCTGAACGGGGAAAGCCACCGGGCGAAGCTGACGCTGGGCGCGCTTGCCGAACTGGAAGCCGCGCTAGAGGCGGGGTCGCTGGTCGATCTGGTGGTGCGGTTCGAGGAGCGCCGGTTTTCGACCCGTGATGTGCTGGCGCTGTTGATGGCGGGGCTGCGTGGGGGCGGGTGGCAGGGCACGGCCGAAGATCTTGGCAGGGCCGATATCGACGGCGGACCGCTGGAAGCCGCACGAGTGGCAGCACTGCTTCTGGCGCGCGCCTTTACCCTGCCGGGCCAAACATGAGCGCGATGGATTGGCCCGGCTTGCTTCGGGCCGGTCTCTACGGGCTGGGACTGGCCCCGGAGGCGTTCTGGCGCCTGACCCCGGCCGAATTGCGGATCATGCTGGGGGCCGAAGTGGCGGCCCCGCTGACCCGCAGCCGGCTGGAGCAGTTGCTGGCTGCTTTTCCCGATACCATCAAGGAGAATTCGGATGGCCCGGATCGAAGACCTGCAGGAGCAGGTGAACGCACTTGAAGAGACTTTGGGCGCCTCGACAGCGCTGGTGGCCGCCTTTGACGGTGAGCTGAGCCGGATGCAGGAGACGATGCTGTTTACCTCCAGGGAGGTCACGACGCTCAGCAATGGCATCGGGGGCGGATTGCGCCGGGCGTTTGACGGGTTGATCTTTGACGGGCTGAAGCTTTCGGATGCGCTGAAGACAGTCGCACAATCGATGGTGAACGGGGTTTACAGTGCTGCGATGAAGCCGGTTCAAGGCGCGATTGGCGGGCTTTTTGCCAATGGGATCAATAACCTTGTCGGGGGGCTGATGCCCTTTGCGCAAGGCGGCGCCTTTTCGCAGGGGCGGGTCATGCCCTTTGCCAAGGGGGGGATCGTCAGCTCTCCGGTCAGCTTTCCAATGCGGGCAGGGCGCGGGTTGATGGGGGAGGCGGGGCCAGAGGCGATCATGCCGCTGGCACGGGGGCCCGATGGTCGTCTTGGCATTCAGGCCGGGGGCGGGGGCCGCCCGGTATCGATCGTGATGAACATTCAGACGCCCGACGTTCAGGGCTTTCAGCGCAGCCAGAGCCAGATCGCAGCCCAAGCGGCGCGCGCGCTGGCGCGTGGCCAGAGAAACCGGTGAGGCAGACAAATGGCATTTCATGAGATCAGGTTCCCGGCCAATCTGAGCTTTGGCTCTGTCGGGGGGCCGGAAAGGCGCACCGAGGTTGTGACGCTTGCGAACGGACATGAGGAGCGCAACTCACCCTGGGCCCATTCGCGCCGCCGTTATGAGGCCGGGGCTGGCTTGCGCACGCTGGATGACATCGAGGCGCTGGTTGCATTCTTTGAGGCCAGGCACGGTCGGATGCATGGGTTTCGCTGGAAGGACTGGTCTGACTACAAATCCTGCCTGCCATCCCGCGCGCCAACGCATCTGGATCAGACCATTGGAACCGGCGATGGCGTGACGCGAACCTTTGCATTGTTCAAGACCTACCGTTCAGGTGAACAGGTCTATGTGCGCCGGATCGACAAGCCCGTGATCGGAACGGTTCTGGTGGCCGTGGCGCGCGACCCCAAGGTGGAGGAACTGGAGTTCACCGTTGACCCCATCCGTGGGGAGATAACCTTTGCCGTGCCGCCCGATATCGGTGTGCCAGTTTCGGCAGGGTTCGAATTCGACGTTCCGGTGCGCTTCGATACTGATCGCATCATGACCTCGGTTGCGTCGTTTCAGGCGGGCGAGATTCCGGATGTACCGGTGTTGGAGATCCGGTTGTGAGCGCGGCGGAGTTGAGCGCGCATTTGCGCAGCGGGGCAACAACCCTGTGCCGGGCCTGGAAAGTGCTGCGCAAGGACGGTGTTTGCCTTGGCTTCACCGACCACGATTTGCCGCTTCACTTTGACGGGGTGTGCTTTACGGCACAATCCGGCCTGACCGCAAAGGCCTTGCAACAGTCGACGGGCCTGTCGGTGGACAATACCGAAGCGATTGGCGCGCTGTCGGATGCGGCGGTTTCGGAAGAGGATATCCTTGCCGGGCGCTATGATGGGGCAGAGGTGACGGCCTATCTGGTCAACTGGGCCGATCCCGATGAGCGGATGGTGCTGTTCCGCGGCACCTTCGGCGAGATCGCGCGCAAGGCGGGAGCGTTTGAGGTGGAACTGCGCGGGTTGTCAGAACCCTTGAACCGGCCACAGGGCAGGGTCTTTCAATCGGGCTGTTCGGCCGTGGTCGGTGACCGGCAGTGCGGGGTGGACCTG
>JALQTL010000320.1 GCA_023260935.1 Paracoccaceae bacterium | reverse complement strand
TCGACACCACGGCCTTGCGCCGCGGCACATCCAGCCGCGACGCGCCCCGCGTCAGGGACAGGCCGGTAAACCCTGCCATCAGGGCGATGGCAAAGGATGCAACGACAAGGCGCCAGTCATGGGTGTATTCGAGCAAGCCAGCAACTCCCGTCCCTTGCGGCTGGGATGATGTTACCGGGGGGGCGGCCTTTGGGGAAGGCTGTTCCCCGAAGGCGCGGGGGCATGGACCTTGGCATGGCTCGCGCAAATGTGGTTGGCGTCGGGCGGGCCTGCCGGCCCGGGGGCGTTGTCTTCGCGGTGAGGTGGTGGCATACCCGGGGCCTGATCTTACCTGATGCGGGGTGCTTCATGCGTGGCATCGTTCTGCGTGACGTGGTGGCGGGTGTTCTGCTGTCCTGTCTTTCCTTTGGCCCGGTAGTGGCCGAGGAGATCAGACCTCCCACATCGCGCGAGGATATCGCGATCAGCTTTTCGCCCGTGGTAAAGGCGGCAACCCCGGCGGTGGTGAACATCTATGCCAGCCGGGTGGTGGCCGAACGGGTCAGCCCCTTTGCGGGCGACCCTTTCTTTGACCAGTTCTTTCAGGATTTCGGGCAGGTCCAGCCGCGTGTGCAGAACTCGCTCGGGTCGGGTGTGATCGTTTCTGGCGATGGCATCGTGGTATCGAACTACCATGTTGTCGGGCAGGCCACCGAAATTCGCGTGGTGCTGAACGACCGGCGGGAATATGCGGCCGAGGTCATTCTGGGGGATGAGGAATCCGACCTTGCGATCTTGCGGCTGAACGGCGCCAAAGACCTGCCCGCGCTTTCGTTCCGCGATTCCGACAGTGTGGAGGTGGGCGATCTGGTGCTGGCCATCGGCAACCCTTTCGGCGTGGGCCAGACCGTCAGTTCCGGTATCGTCTCGGGGTTGGCGCGCAGTTCGGTGGGGCAGGGGCGGGGCTATTTCATCCAGACGGATGCGGCCATCAACCCCGGCAATTCGGGCGGGGCGCTGGTCGATATGCAGGGGAGGCTGGTGGGGATCAACACCGCCATCCTGACGCGGTCGGGCGGGTCGAACGGTATCGGTTTTGCGATCCCGTCAAACCTTGTGCAAACGGTGGTACGGCAGGCCGAGGCCGGGGCCAACCGGTTTCAGCGGCCCTGGGCCGGGGTGACGGGGCAGGCGATGGATGCGGCCATGGCCGAGGCGCTGGGCCTTGACCGGCCCGACGGGGTGGTGCTGAGCGAAATTCACCCCGAGAGCCCTTTTGCCAAGGCCGGTCTGCGGCCCGGTGATGTTGTGCTTTCGCTGGATGGCGCGCCCACCAATACGCCGCAGGAAATGATCTTCCGGCTGGCCGCGCGCGGCATCGGTGCCACGGTGCCCGTCACCTATTTCAACGCCTCCGGGGCGCATGCCGCGGATGTGATGCTGGTGGCCCCGCCTGATACGCCCCCGCGGGAAGCCGTGACCATCACGGCGGATGTGGCCTTGCGCGGGCTTTCGGCGGCGCGGATCAACCCGGCGGTGCAGGCGGAAATGGGCTTGCCGATGGGGCAGACCGGCGTGATCGCCACGGCGGCCGAAGATCTGGCGGCGCGGATCGGGTTGCAGGCGGGCGATATCATTCTGGCGGTGAATGGCCAGCCGGTCGAAACAACCGCTGATCTGACCCGCATCGCCGCAGAACCGTCACGGCGCTGGGCCATCGACCTGATCCGTCAGGGCCGAAAGATGCAGCTGCAATTCCGGCTCTGAGCCCTTTCCCCGGTGACGCGGGCGGCGTAACCTTGGCCCATGGCCGACCTGTTCGATACCTCTCCCGTCAGTCCCAAAGCCGAAGGCCCCCGGCCTCTGGCTGATCGGCTGCGTCCGCAAACCTTGGCCGAGGTGATAGGGCAGGCACATGTGCTGGGCCCTGATGGCCCCTTGGGTGCCATGCTGGCCGCCGGCAGCCTGTCTTCGCTGGTGCTCTGGGGGCCGCCCGGCGTGGGCAAGACCACCATCGCCCGGCTTCTGGCGCGCGAGACAGATCTGGCCTTCGTGCAGATCAGTGCCATTTTCACCGGTGTGCCCGATCTGAAGAAAGTGTTCGAATCTGCCAAGATCAGACGCCAGAACGGGCAGGGGACGCTGCTTTTTGTTGATGAAATCCATCGTTTCAACAAGGCACAGCAAGACAGTTTTCTGCCACACATGGAAGACGGCACCATTCTTCTGGTCGGCGCCACCACGGAAAACCCCAGCTTCGAGTTGAACGCCGCCGTCCTGAGCCGGGCGCAGGTGATTGTGCTGGAAAGGCTGTCGCTTGCGGATCTGGAACGGTTGGCGCAGCGGGCGGAAAAGGAACTGGGCCGCGCGCTGCCCCTGACGGGCGAAGCGCGCGAGGCGTTGATGGACATGGCCGATGGCGACGGCCGCGCCCTTCTGAACCTGATCGAACAGGTGGCGGCATGGAAGGTGGACAGCCCCCTTGGCCGCGATGCCCTTGCCACAAGGCTGATGCGGCGGGCGGCAAAATACGACAAGTCGGGGGAAGAGCATTACAACCTGATCTCGGCCCTGCACAAATCGGTGCGCGGGTCTGACCCGGATGCCGCGCTTTACTGGTTTGCGCGGATGCTGGAAGGCGGCGAAGACCCGCGCTTTCTGGCCCGGCGCCTGACGCGGATGGCGGTTGAAGACATCTGCCTTGCCGATCCGCAGGCGCAAGCGGTCTGCCTTGATGCGTGGAATACCTATGAACGTCTGGGCAGCCCCGAAGGCGAACTTGCGCTGGCCAATGCCGTTGTCTATCTGGCGCTGGCGCCGAAATCGAACGCGGTCTATGTCGCCTACAAGGCCGCCCGGGCCGCGGCGCGGGAAACCGGCAGCCTGATGCCGCCCAAACATATCCTGAACGCGCCGACCAAGATGATGAAGGACATAGGCTATGGGTCGGGCTATGCCTATGACCACGACGCCGAGGATGGCTTTTCGGGACAGGATTACTTTCCCGAAGGCATGAAGCGCCCGGTCTATTACCTGCCGCCCGAACGCGGGTTCGAGCGAGAGCTGAAAAAGCGTGTCGACTATTTCGCCAAGCTGCGGGAAAAGCGCCGCGGCTAGGGGGGCCGTGCCGCGTGTCATGGGCAGGATGCGGCAGCCTTCCTTGACAATTCCGCCCGGCGGCCGCAAAGACCCCCCATGTTCCTGACCCTTTCTCAAGTGGCCCTTGGCGGGGCAATCGGCGCCAGCTTGCGCTATCTGACCAATGTGGGCGTGATGCGTCTGATTGGCACGGGGTTTCCTTATGGCACGCTGATCGTCAATATTGTCGGGTCTTTCCTGATGGGGGTGATCGTGGTCGTTCTGGCCAAAAAGGGCGGCAACCATCTGGCGCCTTTCCTGATGACCGGCATCCTTGGCGGCTTCACGACCTTTTCGGCCTTTTCGCTGGATGCGCTGACCTTGTGGGAACGGGGCCAGCAGGGCCCTGCCTTCGGCTATGTCTGCGGGTCCGTCATCCTTTCCCTTGCTGCCATCGCGGCGGGCCTTTTCGTTGCACGGAGCCTGACATGAGCGGCGTCAAACTTCTGACCGTATCCGAGGATGAGGGTGAGCAGCGGCTGGACAAGTGGTTCAAGCGGCGGTTTCCCCATGTGACCCAAGGCGCCGTCGAAAAGATGTGCCGCACCGGGCAGGTCCGGGTGGACAGCGCGCGGGCCAAGGCGTCTGACAGGGTTGTGCCCGGGCAGGTGATCCGGGTGCCGCCCTTGCCGGATGTGGACGCCCCCAGCCGCCCGCGCCCCGATGGCGTAAATGCTGCGGACGCGCGGATGATCCAGGCCGCGGTGATCTTCAAGGATGAACACCTGATCGTCCTGAACAAGCCGCCGGGCCTGCCCAGCCAAGGGGGCTCGGGCCAGGGGGATCGGCATGTCGACGGCCTGACCGAGGCGCTTAAGTTCGGCTACAAGGACAGGCCAAAGCTGGTGCACCGTCTGGACAAGGATACGTCCGGTGTCCTGATGCTGGCGCGGACAGACCGCGTGGCGCGTGCGCTGTCAGAGGCACTGCGGCATCGCAATGCGCGCAAGATTTACTGGGCGGTGGTGGCGGGGGTGCCGAACCCGCGTCAGGGCAGCATCAAATACGCGCTGATGAAGGCGCCCGGCCATGGTCGCGGCGGCGAAGGCGAAAAGATGATCTGCATCCACCCTGCCAAGGCCAAGGATTTCCCCGAAGCCAAACGCGCGCAGACGGATTACTTCACGCTTTGGTTCCTTGGCAACCGGCTGTCATGGATGGCGCTGGAGCCTGTCACAGGCCGCACCCACCAGCTGCGCGCCCATATGGCGGAACTGGGCCACCCTATTCTGGGAGATGGCAAGTATGGTGGCAGCGAGGCTGACAACAAGGGCGAGGGCTGGGGCGCAGGCATTGGCGGCGATCTGTCGAAAAAGCTGCATCTTCATGCCCGCAGCCTGACCATCGAACACCCGATCACCAAAAGCCTGATGACCTTCACCGCGCCGCTTCCTGACCATATGGCGCGGACTTGGAAGCTTCTGGACTGGAAGGAAGACGACGTGCCCGCCGACCCGTTCGAGGTGTTCAAGTGACCGGTTGGGCGGCAAAGCGGTTCTGGACGGCGGCCACGGCAGAGGCCTGCGACGGCGGCTTTACCGTCCGGCTGGACGGGCGGCCTGTAAAGACACCGGCAAAGGCACTGTTGGTGCTGCCCACGCAAGCGATGGCAGAGGCGATTGCCGCGGAATGGGATGCGCAGACCGGGGTTGTGCGCCCAGATACGATGCCTGCCACACGGGCGGCCAATTCCGCCATCGACAAGGTGACGCCGCTGCTTGATGCGGTGGTGGACGAAATTTCGGGGTTCGGCGGGTCGGACCTGCTGTGTTACCGTGCCGTTGATCCGCCGGCGCTGGTGGCCCGGCAAGAGGCGGCCTGGGCCCCTCTGCTGGACTGGGCCGCCGGTGCTTTCGAGGCGCCCTTGGTGGTGACGCAGGGGGTAATCCCCGTGGCGCAGCCCGCCGAAAGCCTGGCCCGCTTGCGGGCGGTGGTGGCAGGGCATTCGGTCTTTGAACTGGCCGCGCTGCATGACCTTGTGGCCATCACCGGGTCGCTTGTCCTTGGGCTTGCCGTGGCAAGGGGGCGGCTGACGCCGGAAGAAGCGTTTGACCTGTCGCGAATCGATGAGCATTGGCAAATCGAACAATGGGGCGAAGACGAAGAGGCCGCAGAGGCCGAGGCCCTGCGCCGGCAGGCCCTGCTGGCCGCCGGGCGATTCTTTGTATTGTGCGGGTAACAATCCTGCCCATTCCTGCCGCAGTTGGGTGATTAGTTGCGCCGCATTGGCCCCAATCAGTCGATTTGCACGGTTTTTCGGCATTTGCTTCAGATGCGCTTGACCTTTCAAATCGCTTCGGAAGAAACTGGAACGCACTGAGAGGGGCCTTCCCCTCTAGTCCAGCCCCTTGCGCGCGTGATGCGGCACAAGGGCACCAAAAAACGCCGGCACCAATGCCGGCTACTCAGGATGAGGTAAGAATGAAAAAATCCGTATTCCTCGGCACCCTCGCGGCCACCACGATGATCGCGGGCGTTGCAGCTGCTGGCACGCTTGATGATGTCAAGGCGCGGGGCGAACTGATCTGTGGGTCGAACACCGGCCTTACCGGTTTCGGTGCCCCCGACGCGAATGGCAACTGGGTTGGTTTCGATGTGGCCCTGTGCCGCGCCGTTGCTGCCGCCGTTCTGGGCGACCAGAACAAGGTAAAGTTCGTGCCGACCACCGGCGAAACCCGCTTCACCGCGCTTGCTTCGGGCGAAGTCGACATCCTGGTCCGCAACTCGACCTGGACCTACAGCCGCGACAACGACCTGAAGCTCGATTTCGTGGCCGTGAACTACTATGACGGTCAGGGCTTCATGGTGAAGAAGGATCTTGGCGTTTCTTCGGCCAAGGAACTTGATGGCGCCACCGTCTGCATCCAGACCGGCACCACGACCGAACTGAACCTGGCGGACTTCTTCAAGTTCAACAACATCAGCTACACCCCGGTCACCGTGCAGGACGATTCGGAAGCCCAGCGTCAGTATCTGGCCGGCGCTTGCGATGCCTACACCACCGATGCCTCGGGTCTGGCTGCCGCCCGCGCCACCATGGCCGACAGCGAAAACCATGTGATCCTTCCCGAAATCATCTCGAAGGAGCCGCTGGGCCCGGTCGTGCGCCATGGCGACAACCAGTGGGGTGATATCGTCCGCTGGACGTTCTTCTCGCTGCTGATCGCGGAAGAGAAGGGCATCACCAAGGCCAACATCGAAGAGGTCGCCGCTTCGACGACCGACCCGGAAGTGCGCCGCATGCTGGGCCTGGAAGGCAACATGGGCGCCATGCTGGGCCTTGATGCCGGTGCGTTCAAGAACGCCATCTCTGCCAACGGCAACTATGGCGAGATCTTCGAGGCGAACATCGGTTCGGCCACGCCGATCGGTCTGGCCCGCGGCCTGAACGCGCTGTGGACGCAGGGCGGCCTGCAGTACGCACCGCCGTTCCGTTGATCTGAAACTGACGGGGGCGCGCTTCTGGTGAGGCGCGCCCTGATTCTATCATCAACGAACCCGAAAAGCGCGCCGTGGCGCACCATAATCGGCGATAACGCCGGACCTTTTCGGGAAGCAGGGGGAACGACATGGCTTTGGCCTCAGAGGCGCCGAAGGAAAGCTTTCGGCTTTCCATGCTTATCTACGACACCCGCTATCGGTCGATGACCATTCAGGTCGTTGTCCTGATCCTAGTGCTGCTGTTCGTGGGTTGGCTTGCGGATAACACCATCCAGAACCTTGCCGCCAAGGACAAGGACATCAACTTCGGCTTTCTGTGGAACAGGGCCGGATACGATATCGAGCAACAGCTTATCCCCTATACAAACGACAGCACCCACGGCCGGGCGGCAATCATCGGTCTGCTGAACACGCTGGTTGTCGCGTTTTTCGGCTGCGTCTTTGCCACCATCATCGGCGTCTTCGTCGGCGTGCTGCGTCTTTCGAACAACTGGCTGGTCAGCCGCCTGATGACCGTCTACGTCGAGGCGTTCCGCAATGTGCCGCTTCTGCTGTGGATCATCCTTGTTTTCGTGGTGATGTCGGAAACGCGTCCGCAACCCCGCGATTTCCGCGTGACGGACGAGATGATCGCCTCAGGGACCGAACCCGCGGCAAAGATGTGGTTCTGGGATTCCGTAGCGGTGACGAACCGTGGCACGGATCTTCCGGCACCTGTGCTGGACCGGGGCCTTGGCAGCATCGATATCGGCAGTGTGCCGGTGAACCTTTCGGTGCTTCTGACGCTTGCTGTGATCGTGGCCTCGGTTCTGGCGAACCGGGCGCTTCTGCGCAGGGCGCGGGCCATTCAGGAAGAAACCGGCGAACGGCCCGTAACATGGTGGAAATCGCTTGCCATCCTGTTCCTGCCGACCATCGCGCTTTTGATGGCTCTGGGCTTCCACCTGGATTACCCCGTGTTCAAGGGCTTCAACTTTCAAGGCGGCATTTCCGTCATGCACTCTTTCACGGCGCTGGTGATCGCCCTGTCGCTGTATACTGGTGCCTTCATTGCGGAAATCGTGCGGGCGGGCATCATGGCCATCAGCCGCGGCCAATCTGAAGCGGCCTTTGCGCTGGGGCTGCGCCCGGGCCGCACGATGAGCCTGATCATCCTGCCGCAGGCTCTGCGGGTGATCATTCCGCCCTTGATCAGCCAGTATCTGAACCTGACGAAGAACACCTCGCTGGGTATCGCCGTGTCATATCTTGACCTGCGCGGCACGCTGGGCGGCATCACGCTGAACCAGACCGGCCGAGAGCTGGAATGCATGCTGTTGATGATGCTGACCTATCTGATCATCTCGCTGATCATCTCGTCGCTGATGAACGTCTTCAACTCTTCCGTGAAGCTGAAGGAGCGCTGAGATGTCGAATTCCTATGTCCGCACCCAGATGCTTCCGCCACAGGAAGCGCCGATTGGGGAAAGAGGTGCCATCAAATGGCTGCGCGACAACCTGTTCTCGGGCCCGCTGAACAGTTTGCTCACGATCCTTGGGCTTCTGGTGGTGTTTTATCTTGTGAAGCTGTCGCTGCCGTGGTGGCTGAATTCGGTCTGGAATGCCAACAGCCTGGGCGAATGCCGCGATATCGTGGCGGCGGCCGGTGGCGAAAGCGGTGCCTGCTGGGCGGTGATCAAGGCACGGTGGCACCAGTATATCTTTGGCTTCTATCCGCAGGATGCCTATTGGCGCCCGGTTCTGGCCTTTGGCCTGATGTTCGTGGCGCTGGCGCCGGTACTGTACTGGAATGACCGGAAGGGGGCCATCATGGTGGCCCTGACGGCCGCGTTGACCGTGCTGTCGATGGTGCTGCTGAATACGCCGGGAACGGTGGATCTGGTGGCAATCGTCATCATGGCGGCGCTGTTTGCCGTGGCATGGCTGATGCCGAAGAAACTGATCTTCGTGACCTTGCTTTACCCCTTTGTGGCCTTTTTCCTGCTGTGGGGCGGGCCGGTGTGGAAGGGCGTTGCAACGCTGCTTGGTTTTGCCGTGATCGTGGTGGTGTACCGGCTGCTGCAATCGCGCCTTGGCGTGGTGGTGGCGACGGCCGCGGGTGTGGTTGCGGCGGCGGTCTACTGGATCGTCCTGCAAGGCTATGTGACGGGGGCGCTGACCGCGATCCTGCCGATCGGGTTGCCGGCCGTAAGTTCTGACCAGTTCGGCGGCTTCCTTCTGGCCTTCATCATCGGGGTGACGGCGATTGCCTGTTCTCTGCCGCTGGGGGTGCTGCTGGCGCTGGGCCGGCGGTCTGACATGTTGCTGATCAAGACGCTTTCGGTGGGCTTCATCGAATTCGTCCGTGGCGTGCCGCTGATCACACTCTTGTTCACTGCGTCGCTGCTGCTGCAATACTTCCTGCCGCCGCAGACCAACTTTGACCTGATCCTTCGCGTCATCATTCTGGTCACGCTGTTTTCGGCCGCCTATTTGGCCGAGGTGATCCGGGGCGGTCTGGCCGCCCTGCCGCGCGGCCAGTATGAGGCGGCCGATGCGCTTGGGCTGGATTACTGGCAGGCACAGCGGCTGATCATCATGCCGCAGGCGCTGAAGATCAGTATTCCCGGCATCGTGTCCACCTTCATCGGGCTGTTCAAGGATACCACGCTGGTGTCTTTCGTGGGCCTGCTGGACCCGCTGCGCGGCGTCACCCAGATTGTCCGGGCCGACATCAACTGGAAGGGTATCTACTGGGAACCCTATATCTTTGTCGGCGTCATCTTCTTCCTCATCTGTTTCGGCATGTCGCGATACTCGATGTATCTTGAACGCAAGCTGAAGACCGATCATCGCTAAGGAACACGACCATGGCTGAAGCACAGAAAATGCAGATCTCGGACGACGTGGCGATCCAGATCACCGGGATGAACAAATGGTACGGCCAGTTCCATGTGTTGCGTGACATCAATGTGACGGTGAACCGGGGCGAGCGGATCGTCATCTGCGGCCCTTCGGGTTCGGGGAAATCCACGATGATCCGCTGTATCAACCGGCTGGAGGAACACCAGTCAGGCAAGATCATCGTCGATGGTACGGAACTGACCAGCGATTTGAAGAACATCGACAAGGTGCGGTCGGAAGTGGGGATGGTGTTCCAGCACTTCAACCTGTTTCCCCACCTTACCATCCTTGAAAACCTGACGCTGGCGCCGATCTGGGTGCGCAAGATCCCAAAGCGCGAGGCCGAGGAGACGGCGATGTATTTCCTGGGCAAGGTCAAGATCCCCGAACAGGCCCACAAAT
>JALQTL010000309.1 GCA_023260935.1 Paracoccaceae bacterium | reverse complement strand
CAGGTCCATGCTGCTGGCCTGCTGCGCGACGTGCTGGATGAACTGACCGATGCCGGGGAAAGCCATCTGGTGAAGGCCAAGGTGGATGCCGTCCTCAGCCGGATGGCTTGCCATGGCTCTGTCCGCTCGGGCCGGCAGATGCGGGCCGAGGAAATGAATGCTCTTCTGCGCGAGATGGAGGCGACGCCGCATTCCGGCCAGTGCAACCACGGCCGCCCCACCTATGTGGAACTGAAGCTGGCGGATATCGAAAGGCTGTTTGGCCGCAGATGATTACCCTGTTCGGACAAAACTATGCCTGGAACGCGCCCGAGGTTCTGATCCTGGGCGGCGTGCTGGCGGTGCTTCTGGGCTTTCTGATTCTGATCCTGCGGGTGGCCGGCCGGTCGGCGCAAATGGCAGAACCGTTGATGCGCGAAATCGGCTGGCTGGCGCAGCGAGTGCAGCATCTGGGCGACGGGCAGGAGCGGCTGGCGGGCGGGCTGCATCATGTCTCTGAGGCGCAGGCTGTCAGCCAGTCGGCCATGCTGAAGGTGGTGGAACAACGTCTGGCCGAGGTGCAGCGCCAGATGGGCGACAGCCTGCACGGCACCGCCACCCGCACGGCCCGGTCGTTGGGAGAGTTGCAGCAACGGCTGGAAACCATCGACAAGGCGCAGGCCAATATCGAAAAACTGTCGGGCAATGTGTTGTCCTTGCAGGATATCCTTTCCAACAAGCAGACCCGCGGCGCGTTTGGCGAAATCCAGTTGCATGACATTGTGCAGAAGGCCCTGCCGAAAGATGCCTTCAGCATGCAGGCCACCCTGTCGAACGGGCGCAGGGCGGATTGCCTGATCCACCTGCCCAACCCGCCGGGCCCGATCGTGATCGATGCCAAATTCCCGCTGGAAGCCTATGAGGCGCTGCGGCGGGCAGAAAACCCGCGTCAGATGCAGGAAGCCGGGCAAATGCTGCGCACGGCCGTGCGGGCCCATATCCGCGCGATTTCGGAACGCTACATCATTGAAGGCGAAACTGCCGATGGCGCGTTGATGTTCCTGCCTTCGGAAGCCGTCTATGCCGAATTGCACGCGAACTTCCCCGATGTGGTGCGCGAAGGCTTTGCGGTAAAGGTCTGGATCGTGTCTCCCACCACCTGCATGGCCACGCTGAACACCATGCGCGCGGTGCTGAAGGATGCGCGGATGCGCGAACAGGCGGGGGCGATCCGCAAGGAGCTGGCGCTTCTTTACGGTGATGTCGAAAGGCTGGGCGCGCGGGTGGAAAACCTTGACCGCCATTTCGGGCAGGCGGCCAAGGATATCGAGGAAATCAAGATCTCGTCTGAAAAGGCCACGAAGCGGGCCCGGCGGCTGGACAATTTCGATTTCGAGGAACTGGCACCGAATGATCCGTCACCCGTGATCGGGCCACAGGCGGCCGAATAGCCGCCGCCCCTGTCGCGGGGCGGGGTGTCAGATGCGGAAGAAGGGCTGTGCCAACCGCGGAATCAGGCGGTTGAACCGCAAGGGCCCCTGTGTGGCGGCAAGGCAGATGCAGGTTTCCCCCGGTTCCGCGATGGGTGTGTGTTCCAGACTGTCATCGGCCACCTCGATATCGCCGCGACCGAACCTGTCGCCTTCATCGCGGAAGGCCCCTTGCAGCACTAGCGTCATTTCCAGCCCGCTGTGCCCGTGATCGGGCATGGCCGTCCCGCCGGGAATGGACAAAAGCCGCACCGATGCGCCGTTATCGCCCATCTTCAGGATCGCCTGCCGCGCACCAAGGCCCAGCGGGCGCCACTTCACCGCATCCAGCCCGCCGCCGATGTAATCGACCAGCGGCGCCGGAAAGATGCCGTTGCCCCGGCGGGGCGCGCGGGCATTGGCCTGCGGCAAACCTTCGATCCGGGCCAGACATGCTTCAAGACTGCCCATCGACATTTCGGCAACCTGTTCTTCGATGACGGCACCGCCAAGGGCATCATAGGCTTCCAGCCGCGCGCGGCATTCGTCGCAAAGCGAGACATGGGTGGCGATCACCAGATTGAAGGCCTCGGGCAGGTCGCCCGCAGAATAGGCCATCAACAGATCGTCCGAGAGGTGATGTTTGATCGTCATCCCTGACTTGCCTTTACATCCAACTGCTGGCGCAACCTGTCCAGCGCCAGTCTGATCCGCGACTTGATCGTTCCCAGCGGAAGGCCGGTTTCGGCGGCGATTTCGCTGTGCGACAGATCGCCGTAATAGGCCCGTTCGATCAGGTCGCGCTGTTTCGGTGGCAACTGGGCAAGTGCTGCGCCCAGCCGTTCGGTATCCTGCTGTGCCTCGTAAGCCTCGGCCTGATCGGGTTCAGGCTCTGGCCCCCAGGGCAATTCCTCGGGTTCGGGCCGGCGCGCCTTGCGCAGCGCGTCAATCCGTCGGTTCCGCGCAATGGTGAAGACCCAGGTCGCCACCGAAGCCCGGCTGGGATCGAACATGTTTGCCTTCTGCCACAGCGTCGCCATGACATCCTGGACACATTCCTCAGCCAAGGATTCACTGGCGCCCGACTTCATCAGGAAGGCCTTTACCCGGGGGGCAAAGTGCCGGAAAAGAGCGGCGAAAGCCGCTTTGTCCTGATGGTCGCGCACTCGGAAAACCAGAGCCGCCCAATCATTCTGTTCCTCATCCGCTGCCAATCGGCGCCCGCCTTTGGAATGCAAAGCCTGCTGTTGGGACAAAGCATAAAGCCCTGCCCCACCGCCTGCATCCGCTTTTTCGGCCTGTCCGGCATCGAACATCATGAACACGATACGGGCCGGGCGCACGAATGGATCACTTTGCAGACAAATGTGCCGCTCTTTTCTGCTGTCAAGATTTCGGTGTCAGAAAAATTGGACAGGGTGATCCAATCCCGCGACTGTTGCGTAGAAAGTCAAATCACTCAAAAAAGGTGTGCCATGCCGTTCGAAATTTCCGGTTCTGTTCCGCGTCGTATTGCAGTTGTGGGGGGCGGAATATCCGGCATGGCGGCGGCGCATCTGCTGGCCGGATCGAACGCGGTGGTGCTGTTCGAGGCCGAGGGTCGGCTGGGTGGGCATGCCCGCACGGTGATGGCCGGAAAGCATGGCGATCAACCGGTGGATACGGGGTTCATCGTCTTCAACCGGGTGAATTATCCGCATCTGGTGCGCCTGTTCGAGGAACTGGATGTGCCAGTCACCGAAAGCAACATGAGCTTTTGTGCCAGCATCGACGGCGGGCGGATCGAATATGGTCTGGCCAGCCTTGATACGCTGTTTGCCCAGCGCAAGAACCTGCTGAACCCGAAGTTTCTGGGGATGATCACGGATATCCTGCGGTTCAACAAACACGCGGCCGCGGTGGCAAAGCCGGGCATGGTGATCCGCGATCTGCTAGCCGCCCTTGGGACGGGCGATTATTTCCGCGATTATTACATCACGCCGTTTTCCGGGGCGATCTGGTCCACGCCCACCACTGGCATCCTTGATTTCCCGGCCGATGCGATGATCCGGTTCTTTGAAAACCACGCGCTCCTGTCGGCCAGCGGCCAGCATCAGTGGTACACGGTAAAAGGCGGGTCCATCCAGTATGTCAGCCGCTTGCAACAGGCGATGCTGCGCGAGGGCGTGGATATCCGCCTTGCCGCGCCCATTGCGGGGGTGCAGCGGGTAGATGGCGGCGTGATGGTGCGCGCCCGTGGCGGCAATTGGGACATGTTCGATGACGTGGTCTTTGCCACCCATTCCGATGTGACGCTTTCGCTGCTTTCGGATGCCTCGCCAGCGGAACGCGCCGCGCTTGGCGCCGTGCGCTATCAGCCGAACGAGGCGGTGCTGCATTGCGATACCTCGATGATGCCGAAATCGCGCAAGACATGGTCAAGCTGGGCTTATGTGGAGCCGAAAGGAGGCCCGGGTGAGCGGATCGACCTGACCTACTGGATGAACAGCCTGCAACCCATCCCGCTGGATGACCCGCATTTCGTGACGCTCAACGCCAACCGGGCGATCCGCGAAGAATCCATCTATGACAGCGTGACCTTTGAACACCCGGTCTATGATACCGCCGCCCTGATGGCGCAATCCACGCTGCGCGACATGAACGGCACCCGCAACACATGGTTCTGCGGCGCGTGGATGAAAAACGGTTTCCACGAGGACGGTTTTGCCAGTGCGGTGGATGTGGTCGAGGCGATGCGCCACCGCGCCGTCCGCCGGATAGCCGCATGACCGGGGTTGACCTGATCCGGGGCGAGACGTTCCACGGCCGCAAGGGGCCGGTGCAGAACGCATTTCGCTACTCGGTCGATTATGTAATGCTGGAGCCCGATCACGCCACCGGGCCGTGGCTTTTTTCGCGCAACCGGGGCAATCTGACGGCGGTGCATGACACCGATCACGGTGGGCCTCCGGGGCGGGGGCGTGGCACGCTTTGGGTGCGCGAGGTGCTGGAAAGCCACGGCCTGCCCGCGCCCGCGCGGATCGAGCTTCTGGCGCAGCCCCGGGTGATGGGTCATGTCTTCAACCCGGTCAGCTTCTGGCTGACCTATGACCGCGACGGGCATCTGCGCGTGGTCATTGCCGAGGTGACGAATACCTATGGCGACCGGCATTCCTATCTGGCTTGCCGCGATGACCATGGCCCGATCACGCGCGAAGACACGCTGGCCGCGCGCAAGATCTTTTATGTCTCGCCCTTTCAGCCGGTCGAGGGGGATTACAGCTTCCGCTTCGACATCCGCCCCGACCGGATTGGCATCTGGATCGATTACTCCACCGAAAAGGGCGGGCTTTACACCAATCTGATCGGCCCGCGTCTGCCGCTGACGAATGGCGCCATCCTGCGCGCCTGCCTGTCGCGCCCCTTCGGATCGCGCCGCGTGCTGGCGCTGATCCACTGGCAGGCGGCAAAGCTGTGGTGGAAGGGTGTTGCCTTCCGCACCCGGCCCAAGCCCCCGCCCGAGGAAGTCACCCGATGACCGCTGCCCCCGCGCTTCAGACCCGTGCCGGGCTGTGGAACTGGTCGCTCTTCGCGGCGCTGATCGCGGCGGCGGGGTTGCCGATCTATATCCATGCGCCGAAGTTCTATGTGGATGAATATGGTACAAGCCTTGCGGCGCTGGGGGGGGTGCTGGCGCTGCTGCGGCTGATCGACGTGGTGCAAGACCCGATGCTCGGCTGGCTGGCCGAACGCCTCCGAGCCCGGCGCGGGGCCATGGTCATCGTGGCCGGCGGGCTGATGGCCGGGGCGATGGTGGGGCTTTTCGCCTTCGCGCCCCCGGTGGCGCCCTTGCTTTGGTTCGCGCTGACCCTTGCCTGCCTGTTCACTGGCTTTTCCTTTCTGACGATCGCCTTTTATGCCCAAGGGGTAGAGCGCGCCGCCAGCCTTGGCCCCGGCGGGCACCTGCGGCTGGCGGGGTGGCGGGAAACCGGCTCCCTTCTGGGTGTATCGGTGGCCGCGGTTGCGCCGGTCGCGCTGATGGGGCTGACCGACCGCCCCTTTGCGGCCTTTGCGGCGGGGTTCGTCCTGCTGGCGGTGCTGGCGCATTGGGCGATGCGGGGGGAATGGGGGGGGCCTGCGCAGGGCAATGCCGGCCGGATCGATCTTTTGGGCGCCTTCCGTCCGGCGCTGTCTGACCCGTTGGCGCGGCGGCTGTTGCTGATCGCGCTGCTGAACGCCGCGCCGGTGGCGGTGACGTCGACACTTTTCCTGTTCTTTGTGGAAAGCCGCCTTGCGGCGCCGGGGGCCGAAGGGCCGCTGTTGCTACTGTTCTTCCTGGCGGCCGCCGGGTCTGCCCCCGTTTGGGCGCGGATTGCGGCAGTCATGGGGGAAAAGCAAAGCCTGATGGCGGCGATGGCGCTGGCGATCCTTGCCTTTCTGTGGGCGGTCACTTTGCGCGAAGGCGATGTTCTGGCCTTCGCACTGATCTGCGCGGCCTCAGGGGCGGCGATGGGCGCGGACCTGACCCTTTTGCCCGCCCTTTTTGCCCGCCGCCTTGCCAGCCTTGGCAAAGGGGGCGAAGGGGCCGCCTTCGGGCTGTGGTCCTTCGTTTCGAAACTGTCGCTTGCGCTTGCCGCGGCAACGCTGCTGCCCGCGCTTCAGGCCGCAGGTTTCGTGCCCGGGCAGGACAATGCCGCCGGCCCGCTGTTCACGCTTTCCCTGCTTTATGCCGCCCTTCCCTGTGCGCTGAAACTTTTGGCCATCGTGCTTCTGGCCGCCACCAAGGTTCCAAAGGTTTGATCCGATGACACCCTTTTTCTCTCTTCTTCTTGGCGTTCTGATCACCATCGTCCTGATGGCGATGCGCACGCATTTCATGGGCTTTCGCAGCCAGAAACCGGCCGATCTGGCCGACCGCGGCCCCGACTTCGACCTGCGCACGCATCTGAGCGGGCCGATCCTGTGCGAAGGTGTGATCTACGGTCCCACCGGCCGCGTGACCAGTCGCTTCGTGGCCGACATGCACGGCGAATGGGATGGCAACACCGGCACACTGAAGGAAACCTTCCGATATGACAGCGGCGCGGTCCAGGATCGCTGCTGGACGCTGCGCCTTGGCAATGACGGGCGGATCGAGGCGACCGCGCCCGATGTGGTGGGGCAGGGCAGCGGCACGGCGGAAGGGCCTGCCGTGCAGATGCGCTACCGTATCAAGCTGGATGAAGCCGCGGGGGGCCATGTGCTGAACGTGACGGACTGGATGTATCTGATGGAAAACGGAACCATCATGAACCGCAGTCAGTTTACAAAGTTCGGGATCACGGTCGCCGAGCTGGTGGCCACCATGCGAAGGAAAACGGCATGAGGGATTGGCAGGGAAAGCGGTATTGGCTGGTTGGCGCGTCCGAGGGGCTGGGTCTGGCGCTGGCGCAGATCATCAGCCGCGCCGGGGCCGAGGTGATCCTTTCGGCCCGCAACGCCGACCGTCTGGCCGAAGCGGTGGCATCCCTTCCGGGAACCGGCCGGGTGGTGCCCTGCGATGTGGCTGACCGCGCCTCGGTTCAGGCCGCGGCTGACGCGGTGGGAGAGGTGGACGGCGTGGTTTTCCTTGCCGGGGTTTACTGGCCGATGAAGGCGCAGGACTGGGATTCGGCGCAGGTCGAGGCGATGTGCGACATCAACTTTACCGGCTGCGCCCGCGTGATGGGCGCCGTGATTCCCGATATGGTGCAGCGTGGTTCCGGCCATGTTGTCATCTGCGGGTCGCTTTCGGGTTTCCGTGGCCTTCCCGGGGCCATTGGCTATGCGGCCTCGAAGGCGGGGGTGATGGCGCTGGCGGAATCGATGCACTGCGATCTGCGCGGATCGGGGATCGAGGTGCAGGTGGCCAACCCCGGTTTCATCAAGACGCGGCTGACCGACAAGAACGATTTTTCGATGCCCTTCCTGATGTCGCCCGAAGTCGCCGCGCGCGAGATGTTCGAGCATATGAATTCCGGCGCCTTCAAGAAAAGCTTTCCCATGGTGTTTTCATGGGTATTCCGGCTGTCGCAATTCCTGCCCGACTGGGCTTATTACCGGCTTTTTGCCCCGAAATAGCGGCCGGTGGGGCGCCCCGGTCAGGGCTGTGTCAGGCAGACCATGAAGAACCCGTCCATACCGCCCAGATCGGCCCAGTGATCGGGCCGCAGGCGCAGCCCGCCTGCGGGCGTGATCCATTCTGGCGAAATGCCGGGCAGATCGGGGCGAAGCACGCTTAGCCCCGGGTGGCGGGATAGGGCGGCGGCCAGTTGATGCTCGCCTTCCTCGGGCAGCAGAGAACAGGTGCAGAAAACCAGCCGCCCGCCGGGCTTGAGCCAGCCAAGCGCGCGGTCCATCAGGGCGGCTTGCAGGCTGATCAGCGCGGGCAGGTCTGACCCATCCTTGACATGGGGCAGGTCGGGGTGGCGGCGAATGGTGCCCGTGGCCGAACAGGGGGCATCCAGCAGGATCGCATCGTATGGGGTGGCAGGTGCCCATTCCAGCGCATCGGCCACCACCACTTCGGCCTGAAGGCCGGTGCGGGCCAGATTTTCGCGCAGGCGTTCCAGCCGGGGGGCCGAAATATCCAGTGCGGTAACGCGCGCGCCGGCATCGGCAAGCTGCATCGTCTTTCCGCCCGGCGCGGCGCAAAGGTCCAGCACCGCTTCGCCCGGCTGGGCGTTCAGCAGCCGTGCGGCCATGCTGGCGGCGGCATCCTGCACCCACCAGTCACCACTGGCATAGCCGGGCAGGGCGCTGATCTGGCCGGGATGCGCCAGCCGGATCGACCCGTTCGGCAAGGCCACGCCATCTGGCAGGGCCTGCGCGGCACGTTTGGGCGTAATGTCCACCGGCGGGGCAGCGGCTTGAACCGCCTCGATCGTCTGCACCACATCGCGGCCATGAAGATGAACCAGCGGTTGCCGCAGCCACCGGGGCAACATGGGCGGGGCCATTGCATCAAGCGCAAGCGGTTCCGGCAGCGCCCGCAGCACGGCATTGACCAGACCGGCCAGATGCTGCGTCTTGCGGCCCGCGCGGGCAAGGCTGACGGCCTCGTTCACCACGCCATAGGCGGCAGCCCCTTGGCTGCGTTCCACCACCGCCAGCCGAAGGATGTTCAGCACCGGCAGCGGTGGCGCCTTGCGCAGCAGGGGCTTCAGCACCCGGTCTGCCCGGTCAAGGTTGCGCAGCACATCATGCGCCAAGCGTTCCGCCCGCGCCCGTTCCGCCGGGGTCAGGCCTTCGGGGGCCTCCAGTTGCGAAAGCATGGCGCCATCGCCCAGAACGGCATTCAGCAGGGCAACAGCGGCCCCCCGCGCGGATTTGTCCCCGGCCATGGTTCTGTTCCGATCCTTGTCGTTGTGGCCAAAGCCCGTATATCAAAGCGAAAGCTTAGGGAACCAGCGATGACCGAAGAATCCGACCGCAAGGATCTGCCCCCTGCCGCCCTGCGCGCGCTGGCCGAGGCCGAGGCGCGGCGCCGCGCCAACCCCGGCCCGGAGCTGCCCCCCGAACTGGGCGGGCGCGACGGGCCCGAACCTGTGCGCTACGGCGATTGGGAAAAGAAGGGGCTGGCGATCGACTTCTGACCGTCAGCGTAGCCGGAATGAAGCGCTGTCGCCCTTGCCGCGGTTCACGGTAAAGCGCAGCTCCCTGCCATTGCGCGCCTCGACCAGCTGGCAGTCACGCTCGATGGCATAGCCTGACCAATCCATGTCGCGGCAGAAATAACCGCCTTCCCAGCTCCAGTTGCCGGTAATGCCCCAGCCAAGTGCCTTGCCCACGATCTTGCCATCCGGCGTCAGCTTCAGTGACAGGTTGTAAAGCCCGATCCGAAGTTCTTTCCCGTCGATCAGCGACAGGAAGGCCGATTTGTCGCGGATCGGTTCATAGGTATTGGCAAGGGCGGGCAGGGGCGAAAGCAGCGCAAGCAGCGCGGACAAAAAAAGGCGCATGGCGAACCCTTGGGCAAGGATAACAACCATGTTTTACGGCCAAGCGGCCGCCCCGGATCACCACGGCGTCAGCATTTCGCGGGTGCCTGCGTCAAAGCCCCAGCACATCCATCATGTCATATTGGCCGGGCTTCTGGCCCTGCCCCCACAGCGCGGCCCGCAGCGCGCCCCGGGCAAAGATTGCCCTGTCGGTCGCCACATGGCGCAGGATCACCCGTTCGCCATCGGCAGCAAAGATCACATCGTGTTCGCCCACGATATCGCCACCGCGAATCGCCGAAAACCCGATGCTGCCCCGCTCGCGCGCGCCGGTGATGCCGTCACGGCCCGAAACCCGTGCGTCGTCCAGATCAACCCCCCGCCCGTCAGCGGCAGCCTGCCCCAGCATCAGCGCGGTGCCAGAAGGCGCATCCACCTTCATCCGGTGATGGGCTTCGACAATCTCTACATCCCAGTCTTCATCCAGCGCGGCGGCTACCTTCTGCGTCAGCCGCACCAGAAGGTTTACCCCAAGGCTCATGTTGCCGGCGCGGACAAGTACGGCATGGCGCGCAGCGGGTTCCAGACGCGCAAGATGGTCTTTTTCCATGCCGGTGGTGCCGATCACATGCACACAGCGCGCCTGCGCGGCCAGGGCGGCGAATTCGACCGTGGCGGCAGGCGCGGTGAAATCGATCACTGCCTGTGCCTTGGCAAAAGCTTCCAGCGGGTCATCGGTGACGTTCACGCCAAGCGGGGCCCCGCCCATGCAGGTGCCGATGTCCTGACCCACCCAAGGGTGCGCCTTGCGTTCCACGCAGCCCACCAGCCGGGCCTTGCCCGATGCGGCAACCACGCGCACAAGCATCTGGCCCATCCGGCCCGAAGCCCCGGTGATCACGATTCCCGGCAATTCCGACATGGCTATCCCCCTGCTGATCGGCCCGGTTTAGCCTGTTCGTCCCGGCGGAAAAAGCCCGCCGTTGCGGGTTCAGGCAAAAGGGCTTAGAGGACGGCCATGGCAAACAAACGTATCCCTTCGGGCTCGGGCCCTTCTCAGCGGCAGCTTCGCGTGGGCGAACTGATCCGCCGCACGCTTTCGGATGTGCTGAATCGGGCCGAAATCCACGACCCGGACCTGAACGCTATGTCGATCACGGTGGGCGAGGTTTCCTGTTCGCCCGACCTGAAGGTGGCCACGGTCTATGTCATGCCGCTGATGGGGTCTGTGCCGGTCGAAGACGCGATTGCCGCCCTTGCCCGCAACAAGGCCGAATTGCGCCACCGGGTGGCCAGCGAATTGACACTGAAATACGCGCCCGACCTGCGTTTCCGCCCGGATGAAACCTTTGACCGGCTGGATGAGACGCGCCGCCTGTTCGCCGACCCCAAGGTGCGGCAGGATCTTGCCAGGCCCGACCCGGAAGCCGAGGAAGACTGACATGCGGCACCTGCTGGCCCTTGCCGTCATGGTGCTGATGCCACAGGCGGCCATGGCTGCCCTGTGCCGCGATACGCAGTTCGAAGGCGTGTCGATGACCGTCTGCGAGGCGCGACTGGGCGATGATCTGCGGCTGTTCCATGCCGGGCCCGATGGGGTACTGGGGTCGTTCAACGCGGTGAACGAAGCCCTTGCCGCCGAAGGCAAGACGCTGGGCTTTGCGATGAATGCGGGCATGTATCATTCGGACCGCGCGCCTGTGGGGTTGTTCGTGGAAAACGGAGCCGAGGCATCACGCCTTGTCACCCGCGCCGGGCCGGGCAATTTCGGGATGCTGCCGAATGGCGTCTTTTGCATTGCCGACCGTTTTCTGGTGCTGGAAAGCCGGGCATTCGCGAAAAAGCCGCCGCGCTGCCGCTTTGCCACCCAATCGGGGCCGATGCTTGTGGTGAAGGGCAAGCTGCACCCGCGTTTTCTGCCAGAGAGTGACAGCGAATATATCCGCAACGGCGTTGGCGTGACGCAGGACGGCACGCGGGCCATCTTTGCCATTTCGAACGACCGGGTGAATTTCCACCGTTTCGCGCGCTTTTTTCGGGATGGCCTTGGGCTTTCCGATGCGCTGTATTTCGATGGGAAGATCTCGCGGCTTTATGCGCCCGAACTGGGCCGCCACGATGCGGGCTTTCCGATGGGACCGATCGTGGGAAGCGTGGTGCCAAAGGGCTGACAGATGGCAAGAACGAAGAAGGGCCGCCCCGTCGATGGCTGGGTGATCGTGGACAAGCCCGCGGGCATTGGGTCCACGCAGGTGGTGGGCAAGGTGCGCTGGGCCTTTCAGGCGCAGAAGGCCGGCCATTCCGGCACGCTGGATCCCGATGCCACCGGCGTGCTGGCCATTGCGCTGGGCGAGGCCACGAAAACCGTGCCCTACGTCACCGATGCGCTGAAATGCTATCGCTTCCGGGTGGTCTTTGGCGCGGCGACCAGCAGTGACGATGCCAGCGGGACGGTGCTTGAGACATCCGGCGTCCGGCCCACGGATGCCGAGATTGAAGCTGCCCTGCCGGCTTTTCGGGGCCAGATCCAGCAGGTGCCGCCGCAGGTTTCGGCGGTGAAGGTGGATGGCGAGCGGGCCTATGATCTTGCGCGCGACGGCGTGGCGATGGATCTGGCCGCCCGGCCGCTTTGGGTTGAACGGCTGGAAGTGTTGGGCCGCCCCGATGCCGACCATGTGGATCTGGAAATGGTCTGTGGCAAGGGCGGCTATGTGCGCGCGATCGCCCGCGATCTTGGGCGGGCGCTGGGCTGTCTGGGCCATGTGGCGTGGCTGCGCCGCGAATGGACTGGCCCCTTCGATGCTGCCGATGCCGTCACGCTGGATCAGATCGAGACGCTGGCCCGCACCCCGGAAATCGACCGGCTTTTGAAGCCGTTGGAACTGGGGCTGGATGGATTGCCGGAACTGCCCGCCACACCCGAAGGGGCCGCGCGCCTGCGCAATGGCAACCCCGGCATGGTGCTGGCCTCTGGCCTTGACTGGGGAACAGAGGCTTGGGCCAGCTTTCAGGGCCATGCGGTAGCCGTAGGGCATTACCGGGGGGGCGAATTGCACCCTAGCCGTGTTTTCGTGCGGGGCACCAAGGGGTGATCACCCGCCACCATCAGAAGGGCGATGCAGCTTCCGTTGCCGTCTATTCCGATTGCGAGGCCTATCGCTATCTGCTGACGCGGGTATGGAACCCGGCCGGGCCGAAGGCCTTGTTCGTGATGCTGAACCCCTCTACCGCGACCGAGGTGCAGAACGACCCCACCGTCGAACGCTGCGAACGCCGGGCCCGGGCGCTGGGCTTCGGGGCCTTCAGGGTGACGAACATCTTTGCCTATCGCGCCACTGATCCAAAGGTGATGCGGGCCGCCGCCGATCCGGTGGGGCCAGCCAATGACGATGCCATTCGGAGCAGCGTCGAAGACTGGGCGCCTGACCGGGTGATCTGCGCCTGGGGCACACATGGGTCACATCTTGATCGCGGAGCCGCGGTTGCACGGCTGTTGCGGGCGACCGGGCAGCCCTTGTGGCATCTGGGCCTGACGGCGGCGGGGCAACCGAAGCACCCGCTGTACATCGGCTATGACCGCCAGCCGGAGCCTTGGCTTTGAAGGCTTGCACCGGCGGTCGGGCAGGGTGATCCTGCGGGTCGGAGGATAGATGATGACCCCGCCCACGATTTCCGGTTTCACCCGGCGCCGCATTGCGCTGCCAGAGATTACCCTTTCGGTGCAAGAGGCCGGAACCGGCCCCGCGCTTTTGTTGCTGCACGGCTATCCGCAGAACGGCATGTGCTGGGCGCGGGTGGCCCCGATCTTTGCTGCCACGCATCATGTCATCATCCCCGACCTGCGCGGCTATGGCTGGTCTGATGCGCCCCCCGATGATGCGGCCCACCGGGTTTATTCCAAGCGCCGGATGGCGGCCGACATCGTGGACTTGCTGGCGGCGCTAAGCCTGCCCAAGGCCATGGTTCTGGGCCATGACCGGGGCGCGCGGGTCAGCTACCGGCTGGCGCTGGACCACCCCGAAAGCGTCAGCCGGCTGGGCATCATCGAGATTGCCCCCACGGCGGATTACTGGGCCAACTGGGGGGCCGAGATGGCGATGGCCGCCTATCACTGGACTTTCCTTGCCCAACCCGCGCCGCTGCCCGAGCGGATGATCGGCGCCGACCCTGCCGCCTATATCGACTGGACGCTGCAAAGCTGGACAAGGGCGGGTTCGCTGGATGTCTTTCCGGCGGATAGTCTGGCTTCTTACCGGGCGCAGGCGGGTGATCCGGCGCATCTGCATGCGATGTGCGCCGATTACCGCGCCGGGGCAACGACCGACCGCGCCGATGACGAGGCTGACCGTGCCGCCGGGCGCAGAATCACGGCGCCCGTGCGTTTCCTGTATGGGCATCACGGTTTTCCCGCCCGTACGGGCGACCCTGCCGGCATCTGGCGGAAGTGGGCCGATAAGGTAGAGGCCAGTCCCTGCGACAGTGGCCATTTCGTGATGGAAGAAAACCCCGAGGCGGTGTTGCGTGCGTTCGTGCCGTTCTTTGCCTGACTGGCAGCCTCAGGCCGCGCGCAACATGATATCGCCCAGTGTCAGGCCAAGGGCATCCTTTACCACCGCGATCGGAATCCCATCCAGCACCACCGTGGTATCATTGCTGCCGTCTGCGGTCTGCAAGGTAACCTCAGGCTCGGGATGGAAATCGGCGTCATAGACCAGAACGATCTGATCGGTGTCCGGTTGGTAATCGCTGATCGTCATCAACGGATCGCCCGGCCAGATATCGGTCAGTTCGAAGGTGTCGGCCCCGTCGCCGCCATGACCGTAATCACCCGCACCCATCAGCAGAAGATCATCGCCATCACCGCCGTTCAGGAAATCGGTCTGGGCCGGGTCTTCGGCCGCCTCGCGGCCATTCAGCAGATCATTGCCTGCCCCGCCGTCCAGCGTGTCATGGCCTGCGCCGCCAATCAGGGTATCATTGTCTGCACCGCCGGAAAGCCAGTCATCCCCTGCATCACCGGCAAGACTGTCATCGCCTTCGCCGCCCAGAAGGCTGTCATTCCCGTCGCCGCCCCGCAGGCTGTCATTGCCCGCCGCGCCAGCAAGCTGGTCATTGCCGGCACCGCCGTTCAGACTGTCATTGCCTGCGTCTGCAATCAGCGTATCGTTGCCGGCATCCCCGGCAAGACTGTCATCGCCATCGCCGCCAACAAGATGGTCGCTGCCTTCACCGCCCGACATGGAATCGTTGCCGCCATAGCCTGACATCTGGTCATTGCCCGCGTCGCCAGAGATCAGATCGCCCGCGTCGCCGCCGTTCAGAAAGTCATCGCCATCATCGCCGAAAAGCGAAAGCGGATTTGCCGCGGAATCGGAAATGTCATCAGACCATGGCATGCCATCCACGACGGCGCCCGCATCCTGACCGAAATCCTGACCGGCATCGCCGCTGCCGTCATCCGGCGCTTGCAACTGTGGGTCGGCGGCATAATCCAGCAGGTTCCCGTCAGCCAGCGTATCCTTGCCATCATCATCGGGAAAAGCGTCGGCATCATCGCCTGTGTCATGGGCATCCTGATCATCCGACCGGCTGTTCATGATCGCATCTGCGACGAAACCGGCCCCCAACGCCCCGATCATGGCAAACAACGCCAGCATGACTAGTACCCCCGTATCCGTGCCCGCCCCCGGGCAACCGCACCCCGCGGCCGCATCCGCCATGGAATGCGACCCGCGCTGACGCTAGCACGAATCACTTTTCTCCGGTGTCTCTTTCTGTGGCCATGATTAATGGAGCAGTCACCATGATATTGATTCAATTTGCCTTTTCTGTGGCGGCACAACGGGCTTTCCTTTTGGCGCGTTTTCCCCTAAGGACGCGCATCCCCGGAATACCGGGGGATCATGGTCTTGCTGGACGACATCCCGGCCTGCACCTTCACCCTTCTGTAAAAGGAGACATCCGATGTCGATCACTGTTGAAGAAAAAGCCCGCTTGATCAAGGAATACGCGACCAAGCAGGGCGATACCGGTTCGCCGGAAGTTCAGGTTGCGATCCTGTCGTCGCGCATCGCGACGCTGACCGAACACTTCAAAAGCCACAAGAAAGACAACCACTCGCGTCGGGGTCTTCTGATGATGGTGGCTCAGCGCCGCAAGCTGCTGGACTACCTGAAAGGCAAGGACGAAGCGCGCTATACCGCGCTGATCGGCCGCCTGGGCCTGCGCCGCTGATCGGCCCTGCGCCATCCGGTTTACGAACGCCCGCGTCGAAAGACGCGGGCGTTCCGCTTTTCTGCCCCCGGAACGTGACGCCGCGAAGATAACGCCTTTGCACCCATAACCAAACAAAAGCCCCGGTGTTTCCACCGGGGCTTTGCACTGTCTTGATCCGGAAAGGATCAGGCCTCGGTGGCCTCTTCCTTCTTCTCGACGATTTCCGCGCCGGTTTCCTGATCGACCATCTTCATGCCAAGGCGCACCTTGCCACGGTCGTCAAAGCCAAGGAGCTTCACCTTGACTTCCTGGCCTTCCTTCAGGATCTCGTTCGGATGGTTCAGGCGCTTGTTGGCGATCTGGGACACATGCACCAGACCATCGCGCTTGCCGAAGAAGTTCACGAAAGCCCCGAAATCGACCAGCTTCACCACCTTGCCGGTGTAGATGCGGCCTTCTTCCGGCTCTGCCACGATCGAATAGATCATGTCATAGGCGCGCTTGATAGCATTCGCGTCGTTCGAGGCGATCTTGATGATGCCGTCGTCATTGATATCGACCTTGGCACCCGAGGTTTCCACGATTTCGCGGATCACCTTGCCGCCCGAGCCGATCACTTCGCGGATCTTGTCGGTCGGGATCTGCATCGTTTCGATCTTCGGCGCATACTGGCTGAAGGCCTGTGCCGAGGTCAGCGCCTTGGCCATTTCGCCCAGAATGTGCATCCGGCCATCCTTGGCCTGCGCAAGCGCCTGCTCCATGATCTCGGGCGTGATGCCCGCCACCTTGATATCCATCTGCAACGAGGTGATGCCGTTTTCGGTGCCTGCCACCTTGAAGTCCATGTCGCCAAGGTGGTCTTCGTCACCCAGAATGTCGGTCAGAACCGCCCAGGAACCATCATCTTCAAGGATCAGGCCCATGGCCACACCAGCAACCGGTGCTTTCAGCGGAACGCCCGCATCCATCATCGACAGAGAGCCACCGCAGACCGACGCCATCGAGGACGAGCCGTTCGATTCCGTGATCTCGGACACGACGCGGATGGTATAAGGGAAGTCCGTCGGTGCCGGCAGCACGGCCTGAA
>JALQTL010000290.1 GCA_023260935.1 Paracoccaceae bacterium | reverse complement strand
CTGACGTAAAGACCCGCCCGCTATCGGCGCAAAGCCCGCTGGGAATATCCACCGCCACACATACGGGTCGCGTTGCCGAGCCATCTCGCAGCGTTTTCATTCGCTCAAACAATGCTGCCAGCCCTTCTGGAACCCCTCCAGATCGGTCGGGACTGTGCCCGCCTCCACCTCGGCCATCAACTCCTCGGGTCGGTCAAAACAATCCTCCACGCCCCCCGTCACGATCAGGCACTGCACATCGGGCAGGCGGTAGTTCGCTTCGGTCCGAAAATCGCCGCCAAAGGTGGTTTCAGGGTAGAACCGCAGGAAAGGCGTGTGAAGCTCGCCGCGATAGGAAACCAGCAGCGGCTTGTCATTGGCCACCAGTTCCGCGCACAGCGAAATACCATAGAGAATGGAAAAGATGATCAGCGACCAGAAGGCCCGGCGGTTGGCCTTGAAGTTGCGCCAGCGGCGCTGGTTCAGGGGAGACAGCGCCATGGGTCAGCCCCTCCGCTCGAAA
The DNA here is from genome assembly GCA_023260935.1 of Paracoccaceae bacterium. Lineage (GTDB taxonomy): Bacteria > Pseudomonadota > Alphaproteobacteria > Rhodobacterales > Rhodobacteraceae > Pseudotabrizicola. The sequence continues at coordinate 8,675 of JALQTL010000290.1, read as the reverse complement.
TCGATGCGCGGGTCGACCCAGATATACATCAGGTCCGACAGGATGCCGACCAGAAGACCCATCAGGCCAAAGAAGTAGAGCGTGCCAAAGATCACCGGGTAATCGCGTTCCACCGCCGAGCGATAGAAAAGCTGGCCCAGCCCATCCAGGCTGAAGATCATTTCGATCAGCAGGCTGCCGCCAAAGAACACGCTGATGAAAACCGCCGGAAAGCCCGCGATCACGATCAGCATGGCATTGCGGAAGACATGGCCATAAAGCACCCGGCTTTCCGTCAGCCCCTTGGCGCGGGCCGTCATAACATAGTGCTTCTTGATCTCGTCCAGAAAGCTGTTCTTGGTCAGCAGCGTCAGCGTGGCAAAGCTGGAGATGGTCGAGGCGATGACCGGCAGGGTGATGTGCCACAGATAGTCAGCCACCTTGCCCCACATCGTCAGCTCTTCCCAGTTGTCGCTGGTCAGCCCGCGCAGCGGGAACCAGCGGAAATAGCTTCCCCCCGCAAACAGCACCAAAAGCAGGATGGCAAACAGGAACCCCGGAATGGCATAGGCGGCGATGATCACCCCACTGGTCCAGGTATCGAAGCTTGACCCGTCGCGCACCGCCTTGCGGATGCCCAGGGGGATAGAGATCAGATAGGCAATCAGCGTGGACCAAAGCCCCAGCGTGATGGAAACCGGCATCTTTTCCAGCACCAGATCAACCACGCTGATCGACCGGAAGTGGCTTTCGCCGAAATCGAACTGGATATAGTTCCACATCATCATCAGGAACCGTTCCCAGGCCGGGATTGGCTCTTTCACGCATTCGGGGGCCGATACGGACGGCGTGCCGGTGAACCCCGGTTCACAGACGATGCGCGCAAAACCGAACTGCACTTCAAGCGAGGCAAGGAATTCCGGATCAAGCCCGCGGGAACCCACATAATTGCCCCCGCCCGCCTCTTGCTGGCCGACGCCGGCATCGGCACCGCCCGTGATGGCCTGAATGCTGTCACCACTGCCTTCAACTCGCGCCAGCACCTGTTCGATGGGGCCACCGGGCACGAATTGGGTCAAGGCGAAATTGATGACCATGATCCCGACAAGGGTCGGGATGATCAGCAATATCCGACGAAAGATATAGGCACCCATCTGCCTTGCCTGCCCGTTCTTATCGTTATCGCAACGCGCCCTTGGCCTTCAGTGCGGCTGCCTTTTCCGCGTTGTACCACCAGAAATCCAGTTCGCCCAGAGCGTAGGGGGGCAAAGTCTCGGGATGGTCGAAGATGTCGTAATAGGCGATGGTATGGTTGGCCTTGAACCACTGGGGCACCCAGAACCGTTCTGCCCGCAGCACGCGGTCCAGGGCCTTGGTCGAAACGGTCAGCTCGTCCAGCGATTTCGCGGCCATCACCACCGCAATCAGCCTGTCCACCGCCGTGCTTTTCAGGCCAAAGATATTGAAGGCCGAGACATCCGCCGTTTCCGATCCGTAATACTGCTTCAGTTCCGACCCGGAGATATAGCCGGACAGGGCATTTCCCACCACCATGTCAAAGTCATAAGACGGCGGGCGCGTGCGCGCTTCCATCTGGGCATTATCCACCCGCGTCATCCGCGCATCGATGCCAAGCGCCTTCAGGTTCTCGACATACGGGTTCATCACCCGGTCAAAGGTAGGGCTGTCGTTCAGGATCTCGACCGTCAGCGTCTCGCCCTTGGCATTGCGGCGCAACCCGTCTGATCCAACTTCCCACCCTGCCTCGTCCAGCAGGGCGCTGGCCTTGCGCAGATTGCCACGGTCAAGCTGGCGTGCGCCCGATACCGGGGCCGTGACCACTTCATCCGTCAGGATCGCCGGGTCCAGCAGCCCCTCATCCACCAGTGGCTTCAGGATTGCCGCTTCTTCGGGCGAAGGCGTGCCGGTAGCTTCCAGCCAGCTGTTTTCCCAGATTGAATCGATCCGCGCATAAAGCCCGCCAAACAGCGTGGCATTCGACCATTCGAAGTTGAACATCAGGCCGATCGCCTCGCGCACCTTCGGATCCTTGAACTTCTCGCGCCGCAGGTTGAAGACAAAGGCCTGACCGTTGGCCTTGGCGCCCGAGGGCAGTTCGACCTTGCGGATGGTGCCATCCTGAACGGCCGGAAAATCGTACTTCTGCGTCCAGGTCAGCGACGAGCTTTCGTTGCGGAAGGTGTAGCTGCCACCCTTGAACGCCTCGAAAGCGGCATCGTAATCGCCATAGTATTCGATGCGAATGCGATCGAAATTACCACGCCCGCGGTTGAACGGCAGGTCGCGGCCCCAATAATCAGGGTTGCGGCGATAGGTGATCGTCTTGCCGGCCTCATAGCTTTCCAGCACATATTCACCCGTGCCCAGAAACGGGGTCATGCTCGATTCTTCCAGATCAAGGCCGTTCGCTTCGTAATGCGCCTTGGAAATCACCGGCAGGCCGCCCATGTCGGCCGGAAGGTCGCGGTGCGGGACGCCCGCCTTGAAAGTGAACCGAATCCGGTGCGGATCAAGGATCTCGACCTTCTCAACCTGCGTCGCCAGCACCGTGCGGAAATCCGTCAGCCCCTTGCTCAGAAACGTCTCATAGCTGAACTTCACGTCTTCGGCCGTCATCGGGGTGCCGTCGGAAAAGGTCACCTCCGGACGCAGGTTGAAGATCACCCAAGACCGGTCCTCGGGGTATTCCAGCGTCGAACACAGAACGCAGTAGACGGCCCCGATCTCGTCCGATGTGCCCGACAGGATCGACTCGTAGGGCGCGCTGGCAAGGGCTGCGGCACGGCCCTTCACCGAATAGGGGTTCATGCTGTCGAACCCGCCAAAGGCCCATTCGCTGATTTCGCCGCCCGTGGGCGCATCGGGGTTCACATAGGGCAGATGGGTGAAATCCGCCGGCAGGTTCAGCTCGCCAAAGGTGGAAATCCCGTGCGAAACGATGGTCTTTTCCTGCGCCTGCGCCATGCCCGCAATCACCATCATGGCAGCAGCCAAAGCCACACCCTGCTTCATCATCCGTGCATCCCCTTGCGTTTTCGCCCGCTTGTCGCGGGTGCCTGCCTTGCGGGAAAGTAAAGCGCGACCCGCGGGCGGCTCAAGTTGCGATTGCGTGAGACGGGGCCCAAAACGAAAAAAGGCCGCCGAAACGGCGGCCTTGTGATGATCTTTCCCGTCAGATCACTGGGTCGTGGCAAGATAGGCGATGACATTCACCCGGTCTTCTGCCTTCGGCAGACCCGCGAAAGACATCTTGGTGCCCGGGGCATAGCCCTTGGGGCTTTTCAGGAAACCATCCAGGTTTTCAGGTGTCCAGGTATCCGATGCCATGCCGGCCAGAACGTCAGAATAGCCGAAGCCGGCAACCGAAGCCTTCGGGCGATCAACCACGCCGTTCAGGTGCGGGCCAGTGCCATCGGCGCCGTCCAGCTTGTGGCAGGCCTTGCACTTGGCGAACACCTTTTCGCCCGCAGCCGCATCGGCCGAGGCGTAGAGCGTTGCAAAATCCGGGCCCTCTTCGGCAGCGGCGGGTTCTTCACCAGCGCCGGTGTCAATCACATAGGCCTGCTGAACCTCACCATCGGCGCCACCATGGCCGGCAGATGAGGCATAAAGCGCATCGCCGGCCCAACCTGCCAGCATGTAAACAAGCAGCGAACCGCAAAGCGCGCCTATCACCTTGGTCATCGTCATCGTGTCGAACATGTCGCGTCTTCCCTTGGCAATCGTCTGGTGCGGCTTCTAACCGCTTCCCTACCCCTTGTTCAAGGTATACCAGCGCGACCAATCGCCCCTTTTTGCAGGGGGTTTGCCGCAAGGGAGCCAGAAGAATGGCAGGACGCATCGCGTTTCAGGGGGAATTGGGGGCCTATTCGCATCAGGCCTGCGCACAGGCACGCCCGGGAATGGAGGTCGTGCCCTGCACGACCTTCGAGGATGTTGTCGAGATGACGCAAAGCGGCGCGGTCGATCTGGGCATGCTGGCGGTTGAAAATTCCACCTATGGCCGGGTGGCGGATGTCCATAGCCTGTTGCCACGCGCAGGGCTGCACATCGTGGACGAGGCTTTTGTGCGCGTCCATGTGAACCTGCTGGGCGTCAGGGGCGCCGCGCTTGAGGACGTGAAGGAAGCGCATGGCCATGTGGTGATCCTGCCGCAATGCGCAGGCTTCCTGAAGGCGCATGGCATCCGCGGCAAGGTCAGTTCCGACAATGCCCGCGCCGCGCGAGAGGTGGCCGAGGCCGGCGACCGCAGCCGGGCCGCCCTTGCCAGTGAACTGGCGGCGGAAATCTATGGGCTGGATGTTCTGGCCCGCCATATCGAAGACCAGAAGAACAATACCACCCGCTTTCTGGTGATGAGCCGCACGCCCGACCACAGCCGGCGCGGGGGCACCATGATTACCACCTTCACCTTCCGGGTGCGCAACATTCCAGCCGCACTTTACAAGGCGCTTGGCGGCTTTGCGACCAACGGCGTGAACATGACGAAGCTGGAAAGCTACATGGTGGGCGGCACCTTCACCGCAACCGAATTCTACGCCGATATCGAAGGCCATCCCGAAGACCCGAACGTGGCCCTTGCGCTGGAAGAACTGGCGTATTTCACCACCCACATCACCATTCTGGGGGTTTACCCGTCAGACCGCGCACGCGGCTGAAACAGGCAAGGCCCCCCGCGTGGCAGCGCTGAAGCCTGGCACCCTGCCCTGTCGCGTCAGCGCGCGGCTGCCGTTTGCTGCCGCGCCTCGATGTCGCGCGCGAAATTGGCAAGGCGCTTGTTCAGCCGGGTCTGCACCCGGCCCTTGGCAAGTTTGACCGATTGCAGAAACAACCGTGCGCCCAGTGTCAGGGGCCGGATATCAAGGTGCAGGATCAGCCTTGTGCGCCGTGGAGACAGGCTCATCAATTCCAGCACCATGTCGCCTTCCAGCAACTTGCCCTTGCCAGCGAAGGAAAGTTTCTGCCCCGGCTCCAGGCCGGTCAGACGGATTGCAAGCGCGCGATCCCGGCCCCGGAACCGAAACCGCGCGGCCCATGCCATGCCGGGGCCCGGGCTGCGCAACTTGTCGGTGCGGCTGATGTCGGCCCCCCGCCGCAAGCCTGCGCGTTCCCAGGCTTCAAAATCCGAAAGCACCGAATAGACAAAGGCCATAGGTGCCTCGATATCGGTCCGCGAGGAAAGATGCATGCCCTGACCGCCCCTTGTCGTTCTATCGTTCTGCCGTTCCGCTGCCCCTGCGACAGTGCCGCGAATCTGGTCTTAATCCAAACGGTCCGCAAGCCAGTTCTGGATCAGGAAATGCGCAATCGCCCCCTTTCGGGCCGGCAGGATATGTGGGTGCTGGCCGGCCATGACATCCACCATCTCTTCGCGGGTGACCCAGATCGCATCTTCCAGCTCGGCCGGGTCAAGCGTGATCGTGGTGCTTTCGGCAATGCCATGGCAGCCGATCATCAGATTGGCGGGAAAGGGCCAGGGCTGGCTGGAAAGGTACCGCACCTCGCCGACCAGAATACCCGACTCTTCCAGGACTTCGCGCCGGACAGCGGCCTCGATCGTTTCACCCGGTTCGACAAAGCCGGCAAGGCAGGAAAACATTCCCTCGGGCCAGCCCGGACTGCGCCCCATCAGGGCGCGGTTGCCATGGGTGATCAGCATGATGACCACAGGATCGGTGCGCGGAAAATGCTGCCCGCCGCAGGCGGCACAGCCGCGTTGCCATCCGGCGTTGCTGACCTGCGAAGGCTGGCCGCAACGTGAACAGAACCTGTGGCTGACGTGCCATTGCAGAACCGCCCGCGCTGTAGCCGCTAGTTCGGCATCGCGACGCGAAAGCCGCGTCATGGCACCGCGCAGTTCCACAAAGCGGAATGCCTCGGGCAGCGATGGGTGGCTTTGGGTGCTGGCATCGAAAAAACCGGTCCCCTGCACCTCGGCCCCTTCGGCCGGGGTCCAGGCCGAGATATCGGCGGCAAATCGCGGGGTGCCATCGTCAAGCCCAAGAAAGACAATCGTATCGGCCTGCTGCAAGACCGGATGCCCTTCCGGCACCCAGCAAAGGGCATCCTGATCGCCCACCAAGGGTTTGCCACGCCACAGGGGAAGGAAAGCGCCCGTCGCCCGAAGCCGGGTCTGTGCCTGCGCATCGGCCCGCAAATGCCCCGCCCGATCAAGACCAGAGCCCCCGAAAGTCACCGTTTCCGCGATCCGCATGCCCGCCTGCCGCCATGAACCCGTCGTCCCCCATCGCACGGAAGCGCGGAACGCGCAAACCGCCAAACACGGACGGGCCGGGAAATGCAATCAAAGGTTTTATTGTCTATAGTATTGCACCTCATAGTAGATTTAATTACGGATCCAACAGAATGCACCTTCCACCCGGCTTCAGGGCCCCGGGCCGGAATTGCAAGACAAGGACCGAAGCGATCTGCACAGATGATCCGATAATGGCAAAGGGGGCCGCTGCGGTAACGGCCAGCCTGCGGGTGCTGGCCACGTCTGATCTGCACATGCACATCGCGCCGCACGACTATTTTTCCGACCAGCCCTGCACGCGTTATGGGCTGGCGCTGGTGGCGGGGTTGCTGACCCGCGCGCGCCAGAACCATCCCAACACCCTGCTTCTGGATAACGGCGATTTCCTGCAAGGCAGCCCCTTGGGCGATTTCGTGCAGGAAAACCGGATCACTCCGCACCCGATGATCGCGGCCATGAACAGCCTTGGCTATGACGCGGCCAATATCGGCAACCATGAATTCTCGGGCGGAATGGCACCTTTGGCCGCGGCCCTTGAAGCGGCCCGTTTTCCCTGCATCTCGGCCAACAGTCTGGATGCCGCGTCGATGGCGCCGCTGTTCGCGACCCATGCCCTCCTGGATCGTCGGCTGAAAGCGGATGACGGGTCAGAGCAGCCCATCCGCATCGGGGTGATCGGTGTCTTGCCGCCGCAAACCGTGATCTGGGATGCGCAGGTTCTGAACGGTCGTGTTTGCATGACCGATATGGTGAAAAGCGTGGCCCGCCTGCTGCCCGACCTGCGCCGGAACGGGGCGGATCTGGTGATTGTCCTGGCCCATTGTGGCATCGGCACCGCGCCCTCTCTGCCGCTGGCAGAAAGCGCCGGACTGGCTATCGCCGCCCTGCCCGGGGTGGATGCGCTGGTGATGGGCCATGTCCACCAGCCCTTTCCCGGCCCCGTGGCAGAAAAGGATGCCGCGATCGACCCCGTGGCGGGCACGCTGTTCGGCAAACCTGCGGTGATGCCCGGCTTCTTCGGCTCACACCTTGGCGTCATCGACCTTGATCTGCACAGGTCGGCGGCGGGATGGCAGGTGGCAGGCCACCGGGCACAGGTGATGCCCGTCTGCACCCCCGGGACCAAGGCCGGGGATGCCCCCTGCCCCGACGCGGGTGTGCTGGCGGTGATCGACAGCGTCCACAGGGCCACCCGGAATTGGGCCCGCCGCCCTGTGGCCACCTGCCGGCGGCCGTTTCACAGCTATTTCTCGCTGATCACCGATACCCTGCCGCAGCAGGTGGTCAACAAGGCACAGGCCGCCTATGTGCGCCGTCGTCTGGCCGGAACGCGCCACGCCGGCCTGCCGGTTCTGGCCGCAACCGCCCCCTTCCGCGCCGGCGGGCGGGCGGGACCGGAAAACTACAGCTTCGTGCCCAAGGGTCCGTTCCGCATCCGCAACGCGGCCGACCTTTACATGCACCCCAACACGGTGATGGCCTTCACAATCACCGGAAATCAGCTTGCCGCATGGTTGAACCAGGCCACCCGGATCTTTCAGACGGTGGCACCGGGCCAACAGGACGCGCCTTTGATCGACCCCTCGGTGCCAAGCTTCCTGTTCGATACGATCCACGGCATCACCTATCAGATCGACCTCTCGGCAGACTGGCAGGGCCCCGGCACGCACCGCATTCGCGACCTGCGCCATGAGGGGCGCCCCGTCCACGCCGATGACCGGTTCATTCTGGCCACCAACAGCTATCGCGGCAGCGGCAGCGGCGGCTTTGCGGCGGGGCTGAAGGATCAGGTCTGCCTTGCAGATACGCGGCTGAACCGCGACGTGGTGATCGACTATCTGACCGAGAACCACGATCTGCCCGACCCGGATCCGCCCAACTGGTCCTTTGCGCCCATGCCGGGAACGACGGTGCTGTTTGAAACCTCGCCCCGGGCCCTTGAACATCTGGACGAGGTCAGCCACTTTCGCCCCGAACCCCTTTCCATCACGAAAGCCGGGTTCCAGCAGCTTCGCCTCTGGCTTTGATCCGGTCCCGTCACATGCGCTTTGATGCCCTTCTGTTCGATCTTGACGGCACGCTGGTCGATTCCGAACGCGTGGCCCTTGAAAGCGGGGATCACGCCTTTCGGGCGATGGGCCACCATGATGCCAGCCCGCTGCCTTTTCCTCGATCTGCGCCGCGAGCGCTTCGGCCTGCGCCGCGAGCTCGGCCAGCGATTCCTTCACCTGGGTCGGAATCACCGCGACCTCGACGCGCTCCGGCTCCGGCGCCGGCATCGCGGCCGTCTCGACCCAGCCGCTCGCGCCTTCCCTCACGAAGAAGAGCCGCTGACCGGAAACGTCAGCCGCGACGACGGAACCGTCTGATCGCGCGGCGATGCCGTACAGCACACCGGACGTGGTGACGGTATCGACAT
>JALQTL010000220.1 GCA_023260935.1 Paracoccaceae bacterium | reverse complement strand
ATATAGATGGTGTTGGTGGACCGCGTCCTGATCAGGTTCTCCTCGATCAGGATATTGCGAAATCCCGCCGCACTGCGGGGATCCGAGACGAAAATCCCCTGTGCGGTCACATGATCCTTGATGTCGGGGTCCGACAGCAGGTTTCGGCGAACGATGATGTTGTTTGGCGTGCTGCCCTCCAGACCAAAGAACTGGATAAGGTCGGGATGCGTCGGCCGCACGGCCACGGTATCCAGGATGATGTTGTATTCCACCAATCCGAAGGCGCTGTCGCCGGTGATGCGCAAGAGGTCTTCCGAGGCCTTGCGGATGGTATTGTGCCGCAGCGAGAAATTGCGTACGGAATTCAGGATCACCCCGAACTTGCCCCCCGCAACCTCATTGTCGTGGATCACGGCGCGGTCGATGTCGCGCAGATAAAGCGTGCCCCTGATCTGCACTCCGCGGATGTCGACATCTGCCGAAGGCCCCCGGATCGAGAGGGAGCCATCGACCGCAATGTCGCGAAAGCCGACCCCCCGCACCTTTTCCAGCTTGATGGCATCGAAGACCGCGCCATGCCGCCTCTCGGCCCGCAAGGTGACCGGGCGGCCAAAGCCTGCCGGCGCACTCAGCTCTCCATAGTGCCCGTTGGCAAGGGTGATCACCTCCACAGCCGGGCGCGACAGGGCCTCGCGCAGTTCCGCCGCATTGCGCACCCTGACCTCCTCGGCCCAAAGGCCAGAGGGCAGAAGCAGTCCCGCGAACAAGAGAAAAAGGCCGGACAGGGCCATGAGGCACCGTCCGGCCGTGAAGCGATATGCCATCGTCATGTCGGTGTCTCCCCTTGGGAAAGGCCCGCCGCCGCTTCTGCCGCAGCCGCATGGCCCGCCCGCCCATGGCGATCCGGCGCTGCGCCGCCAGATCTTGCCCCCGTCAGGCTAGGCCGGGCGGGGGCATGAGACAAGACTTCCGGGGGCTTCCGGGATCAGAGCAGCTGAAGGTTGCTGGTCTGGCCCTCGGCAAGGGCGGTCAGGCTTTGAAGATGGGTCTGGTCATCCAGCGCGGCCAGTTCGGCAGGGGTCATGGCCTTGTCATGGAAGGCAAAGCCCGAGATCTCGCCATCATAGAAGTGGCGGGCGGCATCCGTGGTGCCAGAGGTGCTGCCGCCATTGAAGGCCCCGATCAGCAGGTCTTCGCTGTTCTGCGACAGGTCCACATCCATGGCCGCCTGACCCACAAGCTCGCCATCCAGCCAGACATTGACGGTCTCTTCATCGAAAGAGATCTGCAGGTCATAATCCTGGCCGACGGCAATCCCGCTCTTGGTGAATTCGACCCGGCGCTCGCCATCCTCGAACCGCACGAACAGGGTATCGCGGTAGAGCCAGGCAGAAACGGCATCGCCAAGACCATCGGCATCCTTCGAAACCAGCCCCCAACGGCGCCAAAGATCCAGGGTATCGGCCTTGAAGGTCAGGCTGATGGTCCCCTCATCCGTTTCCATCGCCGCGTTGTGTTCGACGGTAACGAAGTCTCCGGTCTTGCCGCTCAGATTTACCAGATCGTTATGATAGATCACGCTGGCCAAAGCATCCGCCGGGGCGGGGGCGGTGTCTTCCACAGGGGCAGTCTGGCCTTCGAGAGCGGCCTGATCATCCAGTGCGGCCAGTTCGGCAGGGGTCATGGCCTTGTCATGGAAGGCAAAGCCCGAGATCTCGCCGTCAAAGAAGTGGCGCACGGCATCCGTGGTGTCAGGAGTGCTGCCGCCGTTGAAGGCCCCGATCAGCAGGTCTTCGCTGTTCTGCGACAGGTCCACATCCATAGCCGCCTGACCCACAAGCGCGCCATCCAGCCAGGCACTGACGTTCCCTTCATCGAAAGAGATCTGCAGTTCATAGCTCTGACCGACGGCAATCCCGCCCTTCGTGAATTCGACCCGGCGTTCGCCATCTTCGAACCGCACGAACAGGGTATCGCGGTAGAGCCAGGCGGAAATGGCATTGCCCATGCCATCGGCATCCTTCGAAACCAGCCCCCAGCGGCTCCAGAGATCCAGGGTATCGGCCCTGAAGGTCAGGCTGATGGTGCCTTCATCCGTCTCCATGGCCGCGCTGTGCTCGACAGTGACAAATTCACTGGCCTTGCGGCTCAGGGTCACCAGATCGTTTTCATAGATCACATTTGCCGGGGCTTCCACGGGAGCAGGGGCTTCCACAGGCGAGGCCTCTTGGGTAACCGCTTCATGGATCGTGGTCCGGAAGATCGTCGATTCCTTCAGATAGGCAAGCAGGGTTTCCTGGGCGCCGTAATTCGACCCGAAGTCGGCGATGGAGCCTTCGGGCGGCAGGAAGCTTTCCCATTTGCTGTAATCGGTGCCAGAAAAGATCTGGGACAGGTCGGCATCGCGGCCATAGATCAGGTTATCGCCGATGATCGAACTTTTGGTCTCGTCCAGCAGGATCTTGGCAATATTGCCCTCGATCGTGGTACCGGAATTGTCATAGCCGGCTTTCGGCACCAGACGGATGATGGCGCCGCCGTCGCCGACCCCTGGCATCAGCGTATTGTTGCGCACCACGACGTTTTCCTGGCCGCCGTTGATATAGATCGAATTCGTCGAATTCGTCCGGATCAGGTTTTCCTCGATCAGGATGTTCTCATAGCCGCCGCCGCGCGGATCGGACAGGAAGATGCCCTGGGCGACAGTCTGGCCTTCGACAGTGTGGTCATAAAGCAGGTTGCCACGAATGGTGATGTCACGCGGATTGATCCCATTAGCCCCAAAAAATTGGATGATGTCGGGGTGCAGCGGGTAGCCCCCGGTCGTATCGGCAATGATATTGCCCTCGACCAGCCCGTTATAGCTGTCGCCGGTGATCCGCATCAGATCCTCGACCGCTTCATGGATATGGCTGTTGGTGACAGAGAAGTTCTGCACCGAGTTCAGCAGAATGCCGAATTGTCCGCCCGAGACATCGACATTGTCGATGGTCAGCCCGTTCACGTCCTTGGTGTAAAGCGTGCCGTTCACATCGGAATTGAGAACCGAAACGCCTTCCGAGAAGTTAACGACCTTCAACCATGTCGCGAACTGAATGCCATCGAGGGCGATATTGGTGGCCCCTGACAGTTCCAGCGTGCCGAACTGCGCACCAAGGGGGTTTTCGGACTTGATGGTGACCGTGCCGGTATAATCGTTGCCCAGCTTCAGATCGCCATAATTTCCGTCTGCCAGCAGCACCGTATCACCGGCGCTGGCGGTTTTCAGGGCCGCAAGCAGTTCGGTCTGGTTCGTCACGCGAATGGTC
>JALQTL010000194.1 GCA_023260935.1 Paracoccaceae bacterium | reverse complement strand
GGCCGGGTCGGAGTGGATCTCTGCGCCAGAGGCCGTGCGCGTGGGCTTCAACGCCGATCCCGCCGAGGCGCAGGCCAGAATGGCCGCCTACCTGACCCGTCCGGGCTGGGCCGGCCTGCCCGCCGTGCAGTCGGGCGAGGTGCATGCCATCTACCACGGCGGCGCGCGGTCGCTGTCGGATTTCGTCTTTGCCCGCTATCTGGGCAAGGTTCTGCACCCCGTCGCCTTTGCCGATGTCGATCCGCAGGCGGAGCTTGCGGCCTATTACGCCGAATGGCTGCCGATCCCGCTGGACGGCATCTTCGTGCAGAAGCTGCAATGAACCGTATTGGCCCGGACATCGGAGGCCCGGACATCGGCGGCTATGCCCGCCGGGTCAGGCGGCACGGCGCGGTGGCGATTTTCGCCGCGCTGATGCTTCTGCTGCTGATGCTGGCCGATCTGGTGACCGGGCCGTCCGGCATGTCGCTGAAGGCGCTTGGCCATGCCCTTCGAGAAGGCCCCGGCGGCGAGGACCGCGCCGCCGCCGCGATCCTCTGGCAGATCAGGATGCCGCAGACGCTCATGGCGGCGCTGGTCGGCGCCAGCCTTGGCCTTGCCGGTTTGACGATGCAGACCATGCTGGCCAATCCGCTGGCCAGCCCCTTCACCCTTGGCTTTTCCGCGGCCGCCGGCTTTGGCGCGGCGCTGTCGATCCTGCTGGGCGGGGCGACGGGCCTGCCGCCATGGGTGGAAACGCCGCTCGCGGCCTTCGCCATGACCCTTCTGGCCACCGGGCTGATCTATCTGGTCGCGCGCTTCAAGGGCAGTCAGGCCGAGATCCTTGTTCTGGCGGGCATCGCCGTCCTGTTCTTCTTTCAGGCGCTGCAATCGCTGGTGCAATTCATGGCAAGTCCCGAAGTGCTGCAACAGATCGTGTTCTGGCTGTTTGGCAGCCTGCTGAAGGCCAGCTGGACATCCGTTCAGGTCAGCGGTGCGATCCTTGCGCTTTGCCTGCCCTTCGTGCTGCGCGACGCCTGGAACCTGACGGCGCTACGGCTGGGCGACGGAAACGCCGCCAGCCTTGGCCTTGATGTCAATGCCTTGCGGCGACGCTGCTTTCTGCTGGTCGCCGCGCTGGTGGCGGGGGCGGTCAGCTTTACCGGCACCATCGGTTTTGTCGGGTTGATCGCACCCCATGTTGCCCGCGCCGCGGTAGGCGAAGATCACCGCTTTGCGCTGCCAGTCGCTGCGATGACGGGCGCGCTGATCCTTGTGGCGGCCTCGGTCATCGGCAAGCTGATTTCGCCCGGGGCGGTGATCCCGGTGGGGATCATCACCGCCATTGCCGGTATCCCCATGCTGATGACGGTGCTGTTCACGCTGAAACCCGACGGGGGGCGCTGATGCTGTGCGCAAGTCTTCCGGCCGTCCGCAAAGGGAAAAAGACCATCCTTCACCCCTGCGAAATCAGGGCCGGCGCGGGCGAGGTGCTGGGTGTCATCGGCCCGAACGGGGCGGGGAAATCCACCCTTCTTCAGGGCCTCGCCCATGCGGGGGCAGCCCTGACGTGGAACGGGGTGCCCCTCTTGCAGCGCCAGATCGGCTATATGCCGCAAGCCTTTCAGGCCCCTGTGCGGATGGCGGTGCTGGACTGCGTCTTGCTGGGCCGGCGCGAAGGCCTTGGCTGGCGTGTGGCCCCTGCGGACCTTGGCGCCTGCACAGCGGCACTTGCGCGTCTGGGGCTGGCCTCTCTGGCCGACCGGCCGCTGGACAGTCTTTCGGGGGGGCAGCAGCAGATGGTGCTTCTGGCACAAAGGCTGGTGCGCGAACCCCGGTTGATGGTGCTGGATGAGCCGACCTCGGCGCTGGACCTGCACCACCAGTTGACCATCCTTGACCAGGTGCGCAGCTATGCCCGCGGCGCGGGGGCCTGTGTGGTCATGGCGCTGCATGACCTGACGATGGCCGCCCGTTTTTGCGACCGCCTGATCCTTCTGCATCAGGCGCGGATCATCGGAACGGACCTTTCCGACCGAATGCTGACAGCCGAGAAGATCGGGCAAGCCTGGGGTATCCGCCCGGAAATCCTGCACAGTCACGAAGGCTTGCCCGTGGTTGTGCCACACCCGATCGGGGCCCGGGAATGATCAGCCTCGAGGCGAATAGCAGCGGGGTAATCGAG
>JALQTL010000117.1 GCA_023260935.1 Paracoccaceae bacterium | reverse complement strand
TGGTCTGGTCCGACATCGTGCGCGACAGCATGTCGAACTCGATCCCCGCCACCTATGGCCAGCTTGTCCGCACGGCATGGGCCTATATCGGATCAGGGGCGCTGTTCCGGCTGATGCGTCTGCGCAAGGGGCCGGTGATTGCGGCACTTTACCCTATCGTCTTCCTGATCCTGCAACTTGGGCTTGCGGCTCTGGCGGGCTGGCTTGCGTTCCGGCTTCTGACGCCGGGGCTGGCGGCCTTGTCTACAAGTGCCGGCCCATGGCTGGCGGCGGCCTTCGGGCTGGTCGTGGCGGCCTTGGCACTGCGCTGGTTCAAGGCCCGGGACAACAAGGTTTTCGCCTATTACCTGATGCACGATTACGCCTATTCGGCCCGCCACGGCGGCGCCAACCCGCCAAGGCTTGAGGCGCGGATGGCCGAATTCGGCGCCACGATCCGTGCCGCCCTGATCCCCGGGGTGGATGAGGTGCTTGTGGTGGGCCATTCTTCTGGCGCGCATCTGGGGGTGTCGATCCTTGCCGATCTGATCCGGCAGGGGCTGCCCCCGAACGCCCCGCCCCTTGCCTTTCTGTCGCTGGGTCAGGTGGTGCCCATGGTCAGCTTCCTGCCGGGCGCACAGCGGCTGCGCGGCGATCTGGCCTTTCTCTCTTCGCGCAAAGAGATCACCTGGGTCGATGTAACAGCCCCCGGCGACGGCTGCGCCTTTGCCCTGTGCGACCCTGTGGCAGTGTCGGGCGTGGCACCCGCAGGCAAACGCTGGCCGCTGGTGCTTTCGGCCGCCTTCACGCAAACGCTGTCGCCCGAACGCTGGCGCGCCTTGCGCTGGAGGTTCTTCCGGCTGCATTTCCAGTATCTCTGCGCCTTCGACAGGCCCGGGGATTACGACTATTTCCAGATCACCGCCGGCCCGCAGACCTTGGCCGACCGGTATCGCCACCGGGCCGCGTCGAAATCCGTCATTGACCGTCCCGTGAACCGCTTTACCGATACCGCATGATCCCGCCAAAGCCCCCTGCCCGACCAGACCGCGTCTCGCTGCTGCGCCATCTGCGGCTGTTCCGGCAGGACATCCTCTCGGCCCAACCCGCGCGGCTGTATCGCGCCTGGATGGCGGAATTCCGCACGCCCTTCTTTCGCAGCTATCTGTGCAACGACCCCGTCCTGATCGATCTGGTGCTGAAGGACCGGCCCGGGGATTTTCCGAAATCAAACCGAATCCGCGAAGGGCTGAACCCGCTGCTTGGCAATTCGGTCTTTGTGACCAACGGGCCGGAGTGGCGGCGGCAGCGCCGCATCATCGACCCCGCCTTCGAAGGCGGCCGACTGCGCGATGCTTTTCCGGCGATGTGGGCCGCAGGCTGTGCCGCAGCCGCCCGCCTTCCCGAGGGGCTGGTCGAGATCGAAGAGCAGACCAGCCACGCCGCCGCCGATGTCATCTTCCGCACGCTCTTTTCCGTGCCGATCGAGGATGACATCGCCCAGGCCGTATTTCACGAATTCCGCGCCTATCAGCGCACCCAGCCAATCCTGAACCTTGCCGCCTTCCTCCCCCTGCCGCGCTGGATGCCCCGGTTGCACCGCCGCGCCACACTGGCCTCGGCCCGCCGTATTCGCGCGCTGATCACAAGGATGACCGAACGCCGGGCGGAACAGATCGCCCGTGGCACGGCGCCTGACGATCTGGCCACCAAGATCATGACGATGGCAGATCCCGAAACCGGCCACCGCTTCAGCACAGAAGAAATGGTCGATCAGGTGGCGATCTTCTTTCTGGCCGGCCATGAAACCAGTGCATCCGCCCTCGCATGGGCGCTGTATCTTCTGGCGCTTTTCCCGCAGGCGCAGGACCGCGTGGCCGGCGAGGCCGCCAACCTTCCCGCTGCGGCCGATCTTGCCGTCATGGCCCAGTTGAAGTTCACCCGTGACGTGTTTCGCGAAACCCTGAGACTTTATCCGCCCGTGCCGATGATGGTGCGGGAAAACCGCTGCCCCGAGGTTCTGCGCGGGCGCGAGGTGCCGAAAGGGTCGCAGATCGTGCTATCCCCCTGGCACCTGCATCGCCATGAACGGCTCTGGACAGACCCGGACGCCTTCGACCCCGACCGCTGGTCGCAAGACGAGACGCGGGTAACGGCGCGGGCTGCCTACCTTCCCTTTTCAGCCGGACCAAGGGTCTGCACCGGGGCCGGATTTGCCATGGTCGAAGGCCCGCTTCTGCTGGCCCAACTGGTGCGCGATTTCCGTTTTGCGCTCGCCGGGCCCGAAATCCCCGTTCCCGTTGCGCATCTGACAGTGCGCGCCGCCACCGGCATCCGGCTTCAGGTCACGCGCCGCAAAAGCTGACCCTGCCCTTCATCTGTTTCCGAATATCCGCAAGGGGAAGCAGCCGGCCCGCCGTGGGAGGCTGACAGCCCCCTGCCTCGGCCATTCCCCGGATCAACCGATCAAAGAATTTCGACGCGGTAGCTTTCAATCACCGTATTGGCTAGCAGCTTTTCGCACATGGCCTTCACCTCGGCTTCGGCGCGGGCGGCATCGGTTTCGGCAAGATCCAGTTCGATCACCTTGCCCTGCCGGACACCGTTCACCCCGGCAAACCCCAGCGTGCCAAGGGCGTGGCGCACGGCTTCGCCCTGAACGTCCAGAACGCCGGTCTTCAGCATGACGGTGACGCGCGCTTTCATCAAAGCCCCCCGGAATGGTCAGTTTGTTGCGCCCCGATTATCGTCTCCCCCCCTTGGGTGCAAGGGGCTGGCGCGCGGTCGGCACAAGGTGCAGCTAATTGATCAGTGTCGGCTTCGTCGTATGGGTCACATTCGATGGCAGAACGCCCAGACGGCGGGCCAATTCGGTATAGGGGTCGGCCAGCGGCCCGGGGTCTGCCACCGGCTGCCCGTCGGTCCGATCGGTCACGCCGCGCATATCCCACAGTCGGCAACTGTCGGGGCTGATCTCGTCCGCCACGATCAGGCGCATGAAGTCGCCTTCCCAGATGCGCCCCACCTCAATTCGGAAATCGGCCAGCCGGACCCCCACGCCCAGCATCACCCCCGACATGAAGTCGTTGACCCGCAGTGCAAGCGCCACGATGTCATCCAGATCCTGCTGGGTGGCCCAGCCGAAGGCGACAATATGCTCTTCGGCCACCATGGGCGAATTCAGCCGATCATCCTTGTAGTAATACTCGACGATCGGTCGGGGCAGTGGCGTGCCTTCAGGAATGCCAAGCCGCGCCGAAAGTTCGCCCGCCGCGAAGTTCCGCACAACCACTTCCAGCGGAATGATCTCGGCCATGCGCACCATCTGTTCGCGCATGTTCACGCGCTTGATGAAATGGGTCGGCACGCCGATGGCATTCAGCCCGGTCATGAAGAATTCCGACAGGCGGTTGTTCAGCACGCCCTTGCCTTCGGTCAGCCCGGGCTGTTCGGGGGCGCCGCCCTCGTCCTTGAAATACTGGATCAGGGTGCCGGGTTCCGGACCGTCATAGAGGATCTTGGTCTTGCCCTCATAGACTTTCTTGCGCCGTGCCATGAACTCTCCGATCAAACAGCCTAAAGGGCGCCGGAGGGCACCCTTCGTTGTCAGCCTCAGCCCTTACAGTACGCGGCGCGGTGCCGCAAGGCGGCATGCTTGGCCTTGCAGGCAAGGCTTCGGAAGGGCATATGAGGGAAAAGACACTTCAATCAAGGGGCCCACCCATGACCACCTTCGACGAACGCGAAAATGCCTTCGAGGCCAAGTTTGCCCATGATGCAGAAATGCAGTTCCGGGCCGAGGCGCGGCGCAACAAGCTGGTTGCCCTTTGGGCGGCCGGTCTGATGGGCAAGTCGGACGATGACGCACAGGCCTATGTGGCCGAGGTGATTGCCGCCGATTTCGAAGAGGCCGGGATCGAGGATGTGGTGCGCAAGGTGGCCGCAGACCTGTCGGGCAAGGCCTCGGCAGATGAGGTACGCGCGAAGATGGCCGAATTGCTGGCCGTGGCCAAGGCCCAGTTGATGACCGAAATCTGATCGGGTGCGCCCCGATGCTGCGGCCGCCCGTGCCACGGGCGGCTTTTGGCATTTCAGACATGATGATCTTGACGATAATCGGATTGCCTTACATGCCCGCCGCGTGGCAAGGCTGGGGCGACGCAGATGCAGGGATTGACCGGTGATGGACGCGCTTTCCAGACTTCTTTCCGAACGCGAATGGTTGATGGCCGACGGGGCGACGGGCACCAACCTGTTCAACATGGGCCTGTCATCGGGTGAACCGCCCGAGTTCTGGAACGTGGACCGGCCCGACAACATCCGCACGCTCTATCGCGGTTCGGTCGACGCGGGGTCTGACATCTTCCTGACCAACACTTTCGGCGGCAATGCCAGCCGGCTGAAACTGCACAATGCGCAAGACCGCGTGCATGAGTTGAACCGGATTGGCGCAGCCCTTGCGCGCGAGATCGCCGATACCGCAGGGCACAAGGTCATTGTGGCAGGGTCCGTCGGCCCGACGGGCGAGATCTTCGAACCGATGGGCAGCCTGACCCATGCACTTGCCGTCGAGATGTTCCACGAACAGGCCGAAGGGCTGAAGGCCGGTGGCGCCGATGTGCTGTGGGTGGAAACCATCTCGGCCGCCGAGGAATTCAAGGCCGCCGCCGAAGCCGCCGCCTTGGCCGGCATGCCCTGGTGCGGCACGATGAGCTTTGATACCGCCGGCCGGACGATGATGGGGATCACTTCCTCTGGGCTGGTAGATCTGGTGGAAAAGCTGCCGAACCCGCCAATCGCCTTTGGCGCCAACTGCGGGGTCGGGGCGTCCGATCTGATGCGCACGGTGATGGGCTTCATTTCCACCGGCACCGAGCGGCCGGTCATCGCCAAGGGCAATGCGGGCATTCCAAAGTATCACGAAGGCCATATCCATTACGATGGCACGCCCGACCTGATGGCGGAATATGCCGTTCTGGCCCGCGATGCCGGGGTTCGGATCATTGGCGGCTGCTGCGGCACCATGCCCGAGCATCTGAAGGCCATGCGTGCAGCGCTGGAAAGCCGCCCCAAGGGCCCGCGTCCCACGCTGGATGATGTCGTCGCAAAGCTGGGCGCATTCTCCTCGGCCTCTGATGGCACGGGCGACGATGCCGCCTCCCCCCGCCGCGAAAGGCGCGGCCGCCGCGGCTGACGCCGGGGCCGCTGCGCGTTCAGAACAAACGCAGCTGATCCCCCGCTGCTTCGGGCGGGGTGAACAGATCAGACCTCAGCCGCGGCAGGCTT
>JALQTL010000153.1 GCA_023260935.1 Paracoccaceae bacterium | reverse complement strand
CCTTTCGGGCCTGACGCTGGACGGCCGGCCCATGGACGCGGACGCCGTCAGCGCACGGCTGGGCGAGGGGCGGCTGTCGGCGCTGTTTTCGCTGCGCGATGATCTTGCGCCCCGTGCCCAGGCGCAGCTTGACGGACTGGCCGCCGATCTGGTGGGCCGGTTTGCCGAACCCGGCCTTGACCCCAGCCTTGGTGCCGGACTGGCGGGATTGTTCACCGACGCGGGGGCATTGGTGCTGCCGGGGGATGAAGCGGGGCTTGCCGGTCGCATCGCGGTGAATGCCGCGGCAGACCCGGACCGCGGCGGCGCCCTGTGGCGGCTGCGCGACGGGCTTGGCGCCGCCGCCCCCGGCGCACCGGGCGACAGCCGCCTTCTTTCGGCCCTGTCAGCCGCGGCCACCACGGGGCGTCTGCCGCCCCTGGGGGGCTTCAGCACTGCGGCCGGGCTGTCCGGCCTTGCCACGGCCGTCTTGTCGGATGTGTCGGGGCGCCGCCTTTCCTTCGAGGCCGATCTTGGCTTTGCGGCCACGCAGACAGATACGTTTCGGTCTGAGCTGCTGAAGGCCGGGGTCGACACGGATCAGGAGATGCAGAATCTGCTGAACATCGAAAAGGCCTATGCCGCCAACGCCCGGGTTCTGCAAACCCTCGACGGCATGCTTGAAACCTTGTTGGGGATATGAACATGACCATGGTTTCCTTCGGTGATCTGG
The DNA here is from genome assembly GCA_023260935.1 of Paracoccaceae bacterium. Lineage (GTDB taxonomy): Bacteria > Pseudomonadota > Alphaproteobacteria > Rhodobacterales > Rhodobacteraceae > Pseudotabrizicola. The sequence goes on along the minus strand of JALQTL010000153.1, from coordinate 6,303 downwards.
CGCAAAGCTTTCTGACAAAAGCACAATCGGGCCGACTGAAAGCCGAAAGCCTTCGGATCACGCAAGAGCTTTCATCCGGCCAGCGGGCCGATGTCGGCGCTGCCGTTTCGGGCGATCATACCCGGCTTGCGGCCATTTCCCATTCGCACCGGATGGCCGAAGGCTATCTTTCCGTTGCGGCCGAAGCCGGGTTTCGCACCGCTTCATTGCAAACGGTCCTGTCGCAGCTGACCGAAGAAGCGCAAACCGTTGTATCCGATCTGGCCCTTTCCGCTCAAGACGGGTCTGACCTGACATTGGGGATGGCTTCAGGGCGGGCCCTTCAGACGCTGGATGCAATGATGGCCAAGCTGAATACCGCCCCCGGCGGACGGTCCCTGCTGGGCGGCACTGCCGTGACGGGCCCGGCCGTTGCTGGCGCGACAGCCCTGCTGGATGCGCTGCGTCCAGTCATTTCCGCGGCCACCTCTCCGGATGAGGCGATGGTTCTGGCGCGCGACTGGTTTGACGATCCGGCAGGATTTCAGGCCACGATCTATCTGGGCGGGGCGGCCCTTCCCGATCTGGCCATTTCAGAGAACGAAAAGGTCTGGCTGGGGGTTACTGCAAGGGATGACGCCTTTCGCGAGGTGCTTGCCGGCGTGGCCATGGCGGCCCTCGCCGAAGAAACACCCACCGCCCTATCCCCGCCCGACAGGCGAAGGCTGGCTACCCTTGCCTCTGACCAGACACGAACGGGCATCGACAGGATCACCGAGCTGGCAGGGCGGGTGGGGCAAAGCCAGTCCCGGATCGAAGCTACGCAAACCCGGCTGCAATCCGAAAGGCTGGTACTCGAAATTGCGCGGTCCGACATCGTGGGAAGCGACCCTCTGAAGCTGGCGACAGAGTTGGAGGCCGTGCAAACCAATCTGGAAACTCTCTATGCCGTCACCGCGCGGCTGTCGCGCCTGAACCTTGCGGATTTCCTGAGATGATCGGCCGGCTTCTGACCCTGTTCCTCATTGTCTGGGCAACGGCGCTGCCTGCGCAGGATATCCGCCTGAAGGATCTGGTCGAATTCGACGGGGTGCGGGGCAACGATCTGGTCGGCTATGGTCTCGTCGTGGGACTGAACGGCACGGGCGATGGCATCCGCAATTCCCCCTTTACCGAGGAAATCATGGCCAGCCTTCTGGAACGCCTTGGCGTCAATGTGACGGGAGAAGCGTTTCGCCCGCGCAACGTGGCGGCCGTGCTGGTCACATCGGAATTGCCCGCCTTTGCCCGGTCAGGGGCGCGGATCGATGTTACCGTTTCGGCCATCGGGGATGCCAAAAGCCTGCTGGGCGGAACCCTTGTGATGACCCCGATGAACGGGGCTGATGGGCAAATCTATGCGGTAGCCCAGGGGACGATCATCGCGGGGGGCGTTTCCGCTGAGGGCGAAGCCGCGCGGGTGGTACAGGGCGTGCCGACCGCCGGGGTCATCCCTTCCGGCGCGCGGGTCGAGCGAGAGGTGGAGTTTGACTTCACCGCACTATCCAGTCTTCGCCTTGCGCTGCGCAATCCGGATTTCACAACGGCCGCGCAGATCGAGGTCTTGTTGAACAACACTTTCGGGCGCCGCGCTGCCACCATGCTCGATTCAGGCACTGTGGAACTGGATATCGGGGCAACAGGGCTGCGGTCAGCCGCCCATGCCATCGGCCGGATCGAGAACCTGACCGTAATCCCCCAGACCCGTGCCCGGGTGGTGGTTGATCAACGCTCCGGCACCATTGTCATTGGCGAGGATGTACGGATTTCGCGCGTGGCTGTGGCCCAAGGCAACCTGACACTGAGGGTTGAGGAAACCCCCGTGGTGGTCCAGCCCAATCCCTTTGCCGAAGGCGAAACTGTTGTGGTTCCGCGCAGCACCGCAGATATCCGCAAAGATCCGGGAATCGGTCTGGCGGAAGTGCGGGGCGGCACGTCACTTTCGGAACTGGTGGCAGGGCTGAACGCGCTAGGGGTGGCCCCGAACGACATGATCGACATCCTCAAAAGCATCAACGCCGCCGGCGCATTGCATGCCGAATTCGTCGTGAACTGAACCGGCTCGCAGGGGCGGCAGCCTTACCCCCAGGTTGGGTGGAAAAGACCGGCGGGCGACAGCGTGAAGATATCGCATCCCGTGGCGGTGACCCCGACCGAATGTTCGAACTGCGCGGAAAGGGACTTGTCACGGGTCACGGCTGTCCAGTCATCGGCCAGCACCTTTGTTTCAGGGCGGCCCAGGTTCACCATCGGCTCGATGGTGAAGAACATTCCTTCCTCCAGCACCGGGCCGCTTCCCGGTCGGCCATAGTGCAGGACATTCGGCGGGGCGTGAAACACGCGGCCCAGACCGTGGCCGCAGAAATCGCGCACCACGCTCATCCGGTTCGCCTCGACATAGCTTTGGATCGCGTGGCCGATATCGCCGAAGGTATTGCCCGGCTTGACGGCGGCGATACCGCGCATCAGCGCCTCGTGCGTGACCTCGATCAACCGTTCGGCCTTGCGCGGCAGGGCGCCTGCCACATACATCCGGCTGGTATCGCCGAACCAGCCGTCGACAATCACGGTCACATCGACATTGAGGATGTCGCCATCCGCCAGAATCTTCGGCCCCGGGATGCCATGGCAGACAACGTGGTTCACGCTGATGCAGGATGCGTGCTGATAGCCCTTGTAGCCGATGGTCGCCGAAACGACGCCACGGCGGGTAATCTCTTCGCGGATGAAATCGTCGATCTGGGCAGTCGTGGCGCCGGGGCGCACCAGAGGCACCACCATGTCAAGGATTTCCGCCGCAACGCGGCCGGCCTTGTGCATGCCAGCAAAATCCGCATCTTCATAAATGCGAATCCCCTCTCGGGTAATGCGTCCGCGCGTATCTTCCACGGGTCTCTCCTTCGTTCTGCGGTCTAGATAAGGAAAACCTGCCGTCTTGACCAGAGGCAGGTCGGCACTGGGCAAAAAGGGGAAGGCTTCCGCATTGCCCGCCAAGCCCCTATACCCAAGCCACGACCACTGCTTGAGGGGAGACTTCGATGGCCAATCCTACCGCCGCCATGCTGGTGATCGGCGATGAAATCCTGTCGGGGCGCACGCGGGATTCGAACATGCATTTCCTGGCGGGCGAACTGACCCGCCACGGCATTCGCCTGATGGAGGCACGGGTGGTGGCCGATGACCCGGCGGCCATCATCGCGGCAGTGAATGCGCTGCGGACAGCGCATGACAACCTGTTTACCAGCGGCGGCATCGGCCCGACCCATGACGATATCACCGCCGATGCCATTGCCGCGGCCTTTGGCGTGGGGATCAGCCACAGGGCCGATGCCATGGCGCTGCTGCAAGCCCACTACGACCGGGCGGGTCTGGAGTTCAACGACGCGCGTAAGCGCATGGCCCGCATTCCCGATGGCGCCACGCTGATCGACAACCCGGTCAGCACGGCCCCGGGCTTCACCTTGGGCAATGTGCATGTGATGGCAGGCGTGCCCAAGATCTTCGAAGCGATGGTCGCCAGCGTGATGCCGCAGCTGACAGGGGGCGCCCCCTTGCTGAGCCAGTCTTTGCGGGTGGAGCGGGGCGAAGGAGAGATCGCGGCGGAATTCGGGGCACTGGCAGCCGCCTTTCCCGACCTGTCGATGGGATCTTATCCTTTCATCCAGAACGGGGCCCATGGCACCAATCTGGTCATTCGGGGCACTGATGCAGGCCGGATCGATGCGGCAATGACGCAACTTGCGGCTTTGTTCAAATGACCCCGGCAGAGCTGAGCGCGGTGATGGAGGCGACATGGCCGCCGGCCCGGGCCGAACGGCAGGGGCCCTGGACGCTGCGCGATGGCAAGGGGGGCGGAAAGCGGGTTTCTGCCGCCACGGCCGAGGGCGACTGGAACGAAGCCGACATCGATGCCGCCGAGGCCGCCATGGCCGCAAGCGGGGGCGATGTGCTGTTCTGCCTGCGCGAGGGTGACGCAGCGCTGGACCGTGCGCTGGAACGGCGTGGCTACCGCGTGGTCGACCCGGTGGTGGCCTATGAAGCCCCCGTGGGCGCTCTGGCTTCACCCGGCCTGTCGCCAATGGCCGCCTTTGTTCACTGGCCGCCACTGGCCATCTGCCGCGAGATCTGGGCCGAAGCCGGCATCGGGCCGGCCCGTTGGGCGGTGATGGACAGGGCAAAGGGTGCGAAATGCGCAATCCTTGCCCGAACGAATGACCGCCCCACTGGCGCGGCTTTCGTGTCAATTCACGGCACAACAGCAATGTTGCACGCACTGGAGGTTCGCCCCGCGGCGCGTCGGCAAGGTTCCGCGCACAACATCCTGCGGGCGGCCGCAAATTGGGCACTATCCAACGGCGCCGAACGGCTTTGCGTGGTGGTGACGGTGACAAATGCGCCTGCACGCGCGCTCTATGCTTCCTTGGGAATGGAAGTTGTGGGACACTACCACTATCGGCAGAAATAAGCCGCGTCTGTAAAAAGGGCAGAACCACAGGTGCGAATGACCCGCTATATGGCTGGCATCATGGTACTTTGGGGTGGCGCGCTGGTCGCGGCACCGACATCGGCCGTGACGGTCGCGATGCCCGAAGAGGCCCGTGCCGCGCGTGAAGTCTTGACCGGCCCCGCCAGCTATGACCTGCCGACAGGGCCTTTTCGCAATGGCGCGGTGCCCAGCAACAAGGTTGAGGGCAGCATCCTGAAACAGGCGTGGCAGATCCCTGCTTCGGGCATGACCACGCTGGATCTGATGCAGAAGCTGCGCAAGCAATTGCAGGATCAGGGCTACCAGCCGGTTTTCGAATGCGAGACGGCAGCCTGCGGCGGCTATGATTTCCGGTATGGCATCGATACCCTGCCAGAGCCGGAAATGCATGTCGATCTGGGCGACTTCCGGTTTCTTTCCGCACAGCGGGATGGATCGGCGGTGACAGTTCTGGTCAGCCGCAGCGCCACCGCGGACTTCGCTCAGATCGTGCATGTTGACCCATCAACAAACAACCCGGTGCTGACCGGTTCAACCATGTCGCGCCCCTCGGAACCGCCAGTGCTGTCCCCGGGGCCGGACATGCCGCCGGGCTCCGCCCTTCAGCCGGCCAGCGCTTCGAGTGCCGTTTCGGGGGCTACCGAAGGAACACTGGCCGATCAGCTTGCCCAGCGGGGCAGTGCGGTTCTGGATGGGGTGGAATTCGCCTCTGGCGCGGCCGACCTTTCGGCACAGTCCGATATCAGCCTTGCCCTCTTGGCAGAATGGATGGCTCAGAACCCCGCGCAGACCATCGCCCTTGTCGGGCATACCGATGCCTCTGGCAGCCTTGAAGCGAACATAGCGCTTTCAGAACGGCGGGCGCGGGCCGTGCGTCAGCGCCTGATCGAGGTGTATGGCATTACCCCGGCCCGGATCGAGGCCAAGGGCGTGGGGTACCTTTCCCCGCGCGATACCAACCAGACAGAAGACGGCCGCCGAAATAACCGAAGGGTCGAAGTGATTGTCACCTCGACCCCGGTTCAGAAATAGACGGTCTGCCTTCGTATCGTGCCGGTGAAGGGGGCTTACCAGTTGTCAGGCCCCTTGTCGGCATAGCGCCGCGCCAGAAAATCGATAAAGGCCCGCACCTTCGGCTGGGTGAACCGGCCCGGGGGGTAAACGGCGTAAATCCCCAGAACCTCGACCGGCAGGCCCGGCAGGGCTTCTTCGACAACGCCTTCCTTCATCGCATCTGCATAAAGGAATGACGGCAGATAGGCGATGCCAAGGCCCGAAATCGCCGCGTTCAGCAAGGACTGGCCATCGTTCACCGTCAACCAGCCCGCAGTGCGGATCTGGCGCTTTTCGCCCGACGGGGCGGTGATCTTCCACACGTTGCCATTGGCCTGATTGGAATAATGCAAAAGCTTGTGGTCGTTCAGATCGTCGATCTTCATCGGCCGGCCATATTTCTGGAAATAGCGCGGCGAGGCGATCATGCGACGGGTGGTTTCGGTCAGCTTGCGGGCGCGAAGGGAACTGTCTTCCAACTCCCCCACCCGGATCGCCAGATCGAAGCCTTCGCTGATCAGTTCGACATAACGGTTGTTCAGCACCATGTTCACGGTGATGTCGGGGTATTCCAGCAGGAAGTCGCCCAGAATCGGCGACAGAAGGTTCACCCCGAAATCGGTGGCCACGCTGATCCGCAGCAGGCCCGATGGCGCGGACTGCATGCTTGTAACCAGCGCATCCGCCTCGCCCGCATCGTTCAGAACACGGCGGGCGCGGTCGTAATAGGCAAGGCCGATCTCTGT